>JALFBO010000040.1 GCA_022772105.1 Erysipelotrichaceae bacterium
AATATCTTCCTGATACTTTTCTGTCTTTAATGGGAATTCAACAATAAAGTTTTCCATAATACTCACCTCGCTTTCTAATATAATATTCTCTTTCAATATTCTTTCCTTTGTATCTTGGACAAAATACAAAATGATAATTTAGATACGGTTGTGTTTGTGTATCTATAATTATTTTCCATACATATATTATATAATAATATATGTATGAAATCAATAGAACCATACATATTAATTTATAAAATTAAATTATAAAATAAATGTGCTATCCATCCCACCCCTAAAGGAGTGGGATTTCCGCACTATTATTTGTAATTTGGGCAGTCACAGACTGCACAATTTCAATTTCTGGATACTCTCTATAAAATCTAGCCATATTTTTAAGATTTCTAACTGAAAAACCTTTGGTTGATGGGAATTCGCTTATAATCTCATTAGATAAATTTCTTAAAAATTTGCTTCCCTATGTACTGTTTTCAGTAATTACTTTGCCAATATTCCAATATAGAATTATCATTTCTTTGTTAGCATTTAAAATCGCTCTATGTTGAGCGCTTCTAATTTGCTCTTTGATACCTTCTACCACTGCTATATAACTTTTATCCATCATTACTATTACCTCCTTTCTAAATTAGCCTATAAACTTATGGATAATCTTATTTTTCAAAAAAAAGAAAATTACACAAAAAATATTCTTATTTGCTATAAGGAATAATGTTTTTTTACCTTCGTGATAAAGTATGTAATAACATTATTAACCTTCTTTTTGTTGATATGAAACGCATTAGCTATTTCTAAATAAGAATATCCTTCCAACCACATTTTAATAACTTTTCTAGTCAATTCTTTTTCTTTAGACAATAAGAGTAACACATTATCAAATTCTAATCTATTAACATTAACAGAAACCGAGTCTTTAAGAAGATAAGTAAGATCACTACAAACATCCTCATCCAAAGAATAATCAAACGCCATATATTCATTTTTTTGGCTATTTTTAATCAAAATCTTATATTCTCCTCTTTGAAACGCTTTAGAAAAATAAGTAGAAAATAAAGCGATATGAGGATTGTAACGTGGAATTATTTCATTAACAATATTTAACGCCATATCCACTAGTTCTTCTATATCCATCCTATATTTATCATATGGAAATTCATTATTGTTCCATCTATACCTTATTTTTTTCTCATAGCGTAAAAAAAGAAGCCATTTGGCTTCTTCATTTCCTTTTGTTATCATTTTTATTAATTCATCATCTGACACACATATTTCCATATTACTTCACCGGATTTCTATAAGAATAAATTTGAGCTAGGAAGAGAGCACACGCTACTGATGCATTCAAAGAATTAACATGTCCTACCATCGGAATTTTTACAATAAAATCGGAATTCTTTAAAACCAATTTAGAGATTCCAAATCCTTCAGATCCAACCACTAAGCAAGTTTTCATATTATAATCTACTTGACGATAATCCATAGTGGCACTACCATCACTTGCTACCACCCAAAATCCTTCATCTTTTAATTTTTGAATCGTTTGATTAAGATTAGTAACCATGCACACATCAACATATTCAATAGCTCCAGTTGATACTTTTGCTACTGTGCCGTTTAAGCGCACACTACGATTTTGTGGAATAATAACAGCATCGATGCCAAAAGCATCAGCGCTTCTTAAAATAGCGCCTAAATTATGAGGATCTTCAATACCATCAAGCAAAACTACAAGGGCATCTTTTTTATCTTTAACTTTTGCTAATATATCCTCAAATGGAGTATATTCATATTCTTCTATTTCACACACAATCCCTTGATGAACAACGTTACCTACATATTTATTCAAGTCATTTGTTTTAATGTATTTTATATGTTTTTCTTTAATTAATTGATTTATTTTTTTATCAAAAAAAGAAGGCGACATATATAAATTTATTATATTCTGTCCACTTATCAAAGCGTTTGCAACCGCATTTTTTCCATATATATAGTCTTTCATTTTCTCACCTTTATTCCACGTTTTTTTCATTTATACTTCAATAAATAAAAATTGTTATTTTGCCTACAAATTAAGCATAAAATAACAATTATAAAAAGTAAATATATTAAATAATTTTTCTTTCAATTAATTTAGCACGATACACATCCGCTAAAGCAAAATCCTTATTTCTTTTTGCTTCATTCCATTTATCTAAATTATCTTTGTCTTCTTGTGTTAGTCGTGGATATTCAATCGCTAATCCCAAAATATTTAACATTTTCTTTAATGTGAAGAAAACTTGTTTAATCTTTTGTTCATCGCTAGGATTTTGTCTTAATGCGATATTTCCTTCCTTAATTACTCGATATAGTTCAGTTAAAGCATTTGGAGTATTTAAATCAGAGCAAAGAGCTTTGATAAAGGCATCAATATCTTCTTTTCCTTCAAATGTATCTAAAGAAATATTTTTCATTTGAAGATTTACAGCAAGCTTAGAATAAGTAGCGGTAATTTTCTCAATTTCTTTTGAGGCATCTTCTAATAATTGATCTGAGAAATTAACTGGTGTTCGATAATATGAATTAATTAATATATATCTAACCGCATTCCCTCCAAAATGAGAAATATATTCTGTAGCTAGCTTAACATTACCTAAGGATTTAGACATTTTAACGTTATCAATATTTACAAATCCATTGTGCATCCAATAAGAAGCAATCTTATGGCCTTTTAAAGCTTGTTCTTGGGCAATTTCATTTTCATGATGTGGGAATTTTAAGTCAAATCCTCCTCCATGAATATCAATTCTACCATCTTCCACTAAAGAGTTAATCATGACTACACATTCACTATGCCATCCTGGTCTACCTTTTGACCATGGCGAATCAAATTGGATACCATCATCTGTCTTTTTCCATAGCGCAAAATCAAGTGGTGATTCCTTGGAAGAATTTACATCGATTCTAGCTCCTTCCATTAAATCTTCCACCTTCATATTGGAAAGGCAACCATAATCAGCAATTTTTGAAACTCTAAAATAAACATCACCATCAATTTCATATCCATAGCCTTTATCAATCAAATCTTGAATAAATTTAATTATAAGTGGCATAGTTTCAGTAACTCGAGGTTGATATGTAGGTTTTAAAGAATGAATTGCTTCGCGATTATCTTCAAAAGCAGCGATATATTTCTCAGCAACTTCTTTTTCACTAATATTTTCAATATGTGCTTGCTTAATCACCTTATCATCAATATCGGTAAAATTAGAAATAAATGTAACTTTATAACCAAGTTCTAAAAATAATCTTCTTAAGATATCAAAGACGACAACTGGTCTCATGTTACCAATGTGAACATAATTATATACGGTAGGTCCGCAAACATAACAAGTAATTTCACCTTCTTTAAGTGGTTTAAATACTTCTACTTTATTTGTTAGACTGTTAAATAATTTAACTTCTTCCATAATTAGTTCTCCTTTTTATAAATCATAACACGTTAAGAGCATTAATTTTTGCTTCTCAATGCGATTATGATACTATAATGTATCATTTTTATCAACTCTTAAAGGAATGTAACTTCCTCTTTTGTTTTGAGTTTGTCATTTTATTTGTTCCAAAATGCTTTTAATTTCAAGTGGCGAAGAAACAATATAATCTGGATTATATGATAATAAAATATTCTTATCACGATACCCATATGTGACAGCGACTTTGATTAAATTACCATTTATCGCGGTCTTCATATCAACGTCAGAATCTCCAACATAAAGAACTTCTTCCTTTTTTACCTTTAACTCATCGAGTATTAAATCTAATGCTCGAGTATCTGGTTTTAAAGGATATCCTTCCTTTTTTCCATATATGAAATCAAAAGTATTTTCTTTAAATAAATGTTTTACAATATATACAGTATTTTCATATTTTTTATTAGAAAAAACAGCACATTTAATATTTTTTTGTTTTATGTAATCTAATAATTCAATCACTCCTCCATATGGTTTAGAATGATTGATTTGCATCTTATCGTAATTAATTATAAATGAAGATAAAACTTTGTCTATATCTTCTTCTTGGCAAGTAATATTTTCTATAGCGTTCTTACATAAATTACGAATTCCAGAGCCCACTAAATCCATAGTTTGTTTGCGAGAATATGAAATATTATAACCATTTTGCTTTAAGGATGCATTAAGTGCATCTTTTAGATCTTCAATAGTATCCACTAATGTTCCGTCTAAATCAAATATTACAGCTTTAATCATTTTCTATCACCTCTTTCATATCTTTAGGTAAAGGACATGTAACTTTTATTAGTTCATTAGTATAGGGATGAAAAAATGAGATTGAATAAGAATGTAAAGCCACTCTAGATATCAATTTCTTATTTCCTCCATATAGCTCATCTCCACATAAGGGATGATTTATATAAGACATATGTACTCTTATTTGATGAGTCCTTCCCGTTTTTAATAATAGTTCCACAAGAGAACACTTTTTATTCTTATTTTCTATTACTTTATATGTTGTATAAGCTTTTTGTGAAGAAGGTGAAGAACTAACTCGATACTTATTATTAATGTGTCGATCCTTTGATAATGGCGCTTCAACAACTCCTTCTTTATTCTTAAACTTATTTTGACATAGAGCTAAATATTTTCGCTCAATAAGATGGCTTTCCATCAAATGGTTTAAAAGTGAAAAAGATAAAAAATCTTTACAAAACAACACAATTCCTGATGTTTCTAAATCGATGCGATGAACATATCTAATATTTCTAAAAATTTTATGATGATAATAATAGGTTGCTACTCGATTTACTAGAGTATCTTTTTCTTCATCCTTATATTCAGGATGAATGATAATTCCACTTGGTTTATTGACAAGAAGAATACATTCATCCTCATATAAGACATCAGCTTCTATATTAGAAGGTTTGAAATCAATTTTTTCGACAAAACGAAGTTCAAGAATATCATCTTTTTTTAACTTATCATCAATGCTAACCTTGTTTTGGTTAAGATAAACATTATTGCTATTTCTTATTTCTTCAATCTTACTTCTTCCCAAGTAGAAAGATTTAAGGAATTCTTTAATAGTTAAGCCATCATATTTATCTAAAATCTTAATTGATATTTTATCCATATTATTTACTAAACATAATCTTCTCGCTATTGAACATACGAGTTAAGATAAATGTAAATATAATTGCATATACAATATCCGAACATAAAGTAATCGCTAATAAAGAGTAGTTAAATGTAAATGAGAACACTTGTTGTAGCATTAATACTGAATTATAAATAGGTATTAAATATAAATACCACGTTGTTGGAGCAACTTCAGTAAACATTGATAACATAGAAACACCCATAGAAATAATCATTAATGGTGTCATTAACATCGATGCTTCTTTTACATTTTTTGCAAACGCAGAACAAATTGATAACGCGCCCACTAAAACAATTACAACCGATAATAAAATTAGTAATACGGCAGCGTATTCACCAAATCCATAAATATCAAGATTTAATCCAGCATCAGTTGCACTCTTTAATAATAAAGGCATAGAAGCCATAACACCGATAAATGAAGATAAAGCTGATAGAGTAGCTACGATACTTAAAGAAATTATCTTTCCAAGAGCAATATGTGTACGATTTACTGGTGTTACAAGTAGTGTTACCATCGTGTTTCTTTCTTTTTCACCAGCAATTGATTCTGGAGCTATAGATACAGCGCCAGAGAATAAGAAGGAAACAATTAAGAATGGTAGGAACATTGCCATCATTTTTCCCGCTAGTTTCTTCTCTTCAAATTGAGGTGAAACGTTAGTAGAGAACATATTTACATCAATATTTTTTTCAGTTAGTAAATATGAATTATAATCATTTAACAAAGAAGAAAATTTATTATACAAATTTTCTGAATCAGTTTTACTTGGATTATAATAAAGAGTAATATTTGGTTTTTCTTCATTAGCGACCTTTTCATCAAATTTAGGATCAAATTCAACGACAAAAGGGACGTTTCCATCATAAATTTTCTTTTTGTAATCGTCTATTTCATCGCTATTAATTTTTTCCCAATTAACTTCGCTTAATCCATATTTTTCCTCTTGAATTAATCCTTCAAAAGTAACTTTAACACCGCCGATAGTTATTTCGTGAGCAGGTTTTTCATTAACATAATATATCGTAAGTTCCTTTTCTTCTGACCCTGACATCAAGGAATCCATAGCGTTCCCCATCAATGCATATAAACCAAAGATCATGAGTCCAGGAAGAATAAACATTGTAAGAACCAATTTAGGATCTTTAAAAACTCTATACAATTCTTTTTTTATAATTGTTAACATGTCTTTCATTACTCTTCACCTACGCTTTCTTTATATAAATCAAAGAATACATCTTCTAATTTCTTTTCTTTTGTTAAGGAAGTTAAATTATCTTCCTTAACCATCTTACCATTAATAATAATTCCAACTCGATCGCAGATTTTTTCAATTAAAGAAAAGATATGAGTAGAAACAATGATGGTTTTTCCTTTTTCTTTTAATTCTAACAAAAAGTCTGTAACAATCTTTGATGTTAAAACATCAAGACCATTGGTTGGTTCATCGAAGATGATAATGTCTGGATCGTGACATAAAGAAACAGCAAGTGAAGTTTTTTGTTTCATACCAGTTGATAATTCGCCGATTTTTACTTCTGCAAACTTATTAATTCCAAATTTGTCGAATAAATATTCTTTTCTTTCTTTTATCACACTAGGTTCAATGTGATGTAATGTTGAATAATAATCAAACATATAATTTGGAGTAAAGAATTCTTCTAGTTTAAGATCACTAGTTAAGAAAGCTATCTTTTTTCTTACCTCTTCCGCATTTTTATTAACGCTAGCTCCATCAACAATAATATCACCTTGAGTTGGCGAAATAAGCGTTGATATACATCTTAATGTCGTAGTCTTACCAGCTCCATTAGGCCCTAAGAGTCCGTATATCTCTCCTT
This sequence comes from Erysipelotrichaceae bacterium, assembly GCA_022772105.1. Classification (GTDB taxonomy): domain Bacteria; phylum Bacillota_I; class Bacilli_A; order RFN20; family CAG-449; genus UBA3210. The sequence goes on from JALFBO010000040.1 coordinate 6,996, forward strand.
TATAAACTGAGAAACTTAAATCAGAAACCGCGACTTTAATTTTAGAAGTGGTTTTATCTAATTTCATTTGTTTTTTGGAGAGGATATATTCTTTTGTTATTGAAATAACTTCAATACTTTTTTCCATAAAAATCTCCTTTTAAAGAAATTATTAAAATAATTTCTTTGACACAAAAATTATATAAATTATATGTAATAATAGTCAATAAAAAAAACTGATAAGACGAATCTTATTCAGTTTTCTTTAACGGTGTTGTATTTATTAAGCAACTTTTTTAATACGAATTCTTGAACGGTCAGAACAAATCAATTCCTTATCGTCTTTATTTTCTTCTATTTCTTCGACTTGTTCTTTATATCTATCCAAAATTAAGTCGATATATTTATCAACTTCTTTCATTGTTTTAATTTTTTTGTTAGTTGCTACAACATTTCCGTTCATAATTGCATTTACACAATAACGCATATTTAGCATCTCCTCTCCAAGAGCAAACTCTTCTTGCTCTTTTCGCCTATAAATATATGCTTGCTTAGAGGAAATGTAAAGAAAAAATAAGAAAGTTTTTTTGTGATAACGTTTTCAAAATGCTGAAATCGTTTTCAAAAGTTTCATTGACATTTTTTATCAATTTATGCAAATAATTTGCGTAAAATTAAAGAAAATATTTCTTCATCATAAATTAAATGTAAATTGTTACAATTGTTTTCAAACACATTATTCATAATAAATAAAGATATTTTTTTCTTTATACTCCACTTTGGCTTTAACGCCTGTAATTATTGGCATTGATGGATTAAAATGTCCTAAATCTACGTCCATCAATAAAGGAACGTGTTGGTCTTTTAGCATTTCAATACAAGCCTCATAATTGCTTATTCCAAATGGCTTTTCCCCAAAGCAAAGTGGTCTACCAATCAAAAATCCTTTAACGTATTTAAACCATCCCGCTTCTTTCAATTGAAATAATGCTCTTCTAATAGACATAACATTTAAATCACAAGCTTCTACAAACCAAATGATTCCATCATCTTTATATTTTTCTATATACTCTTTAGTATGATCATATTTAGTGCCACATAAATTGCTTAATATATCTAAATTTCCTCCAAGAAGTCTCCCTTCAAGGAGAAAATAATCTTTCCGAGGATAAGTTCTAATCACCTTTTTTTCACTCATATTTGCTTTTTGAAGTGGTTCCACATCTTTTTCACGATATCTTTCCCAAACTGGATACCCTTTTGTAAATTTAGTTTTTCCAGTAATGAGTTCAAATGAATCTTTTGTCGAATATTCAAACGGATAAAAAGCAAAGCTTCCTGCATTGTCACCATAAATAGTGGGAATTTCCGCGATTGTAGCTAAAGTATATGTTAAATTAGTAGGGTCAGAGAATCCCATAAAAAATTTATGCGGTGCTTTTTTTAGTTTTTTAAAGTCGATATATGGAAGAATATCACACATTATCTCTCCTCCACCAACAGCAATCACACAATCAGAATCACTTAAATATGCATCCATAAATTCTTTTGCACACTTTTTAGCGCTATTGCTTCTAGCTTTATGTTTAGCTAAGAATATATTTGGTCCTTCATCAACTTCATAACCTAATTTTTTAAAATTATTGATAGCAACTTGCAATCTAGTTTTGTATGGTTCTGTGGTACAACCAAAGGAAGGGGCCACTAAGGAAATCTTTCCTCCATCTTTTAAATAATTAATTTCTTTCATTTTTATCACCTCGTAGACATACTTAAAATATTATTTAGTATAAATATATTTTACTATGAAAACGTTTTTATTTACAATTTTTTTGTAATAGCGGTTTTTTTCCTTCGTTTTATAGCATTCTTCAAAAAACATGTTATAATACAATTGTCTTAAGCATTTTATGCATATATATATTTAGGAGGCACATGAAATGAAAAAAATAGTTAAATCTTTATCTTTATTAGCTTTACTTCCTGTTTTATCATTAGGCGTAACATCTTGTGGATCTTCAAAAGTTAAAGATGTTAAAACAGCAGCAAGTAAAGTTAGCGAATCTATCGCAGCAACACCTACTGTTTATAAACAAAAAGCAGAAAAAACTGATTTCTTCTCACTAAAAGCAGCAGCATCAGTTAATGTCGATGAACAAAATTTAAAGTCAAGCAATAGTATTGATGCTCAATTAGTGGTTAATCCAGATTTCTTTGTCGAATTAACTAAAGAAGAACCAAATATTAATAATCTTACTCTTGTTGATTCAATGTATTTCAATGCAAAATCATATTCTACAAATGGAGAATCAGAAGATACTACTTTTATTGAAGTCGGCGTTTATGACGATGTAGCTTATGGTCATTCAAAAATTGAATCTACCGGAAAGGACACTGTAGAAGTTAAAGATAAATTTGTTGGTGTTAACGACTGGATTAAAAATTTAATACAAGAAAACTTACCTACCATCCAAACTGATGATGTTATCTCAACACCAATTGATAATAATGTTTTAACAGTTTTAGATGCACTTGAACCTGCAACACTTGCTTGGTTAAGCGAAGAAATTACTTCAGAAACATACGTTGATACAGTCGGACAATTAATTATTTCCACCGATCCTGAAGCAGCTACTGAGTTCAATACATTAAAACCATTAATTACTAATATTGCAGATATCGCAAGAACTAACATCAACACATTATTTGAAATTAAAGGTGATGAAAGATCATTCTCAATTACAAATGATACTTCAAAAACAAAAGCATTCTTAAATTCACTAGCTACTTATGCTAATGAACAAGCTGCTAAAACTGAAGGAACTGAAGCAATGTTAGCTCCATTCTATAGACAAATCGGAACTATGCTTACTGAGGCAGTAAAAGAAGTACCAACATATTCAGTCACTCTATCTTTATCATTCAAAGATAAAGCAATCGTTGGATTTGGTTTCGATGTTTCTTTCTCAAATGAAACAACTTCAATTAAAGCAAATTTATCATTTGAAGTATTATTTGAAAAAATCAAAGTAGAACAAATGACTGATTTAGATCAATACATAATACCTGAATTTGAATAATTTGATTCTATTGCCTAATCACAATCTAAACTATCATTAAAAGCAAGCACATATATTGTGCTTGTTTTTTTATTTATAAAAGAAAAAGCTACCGAAGTAGCCTTATTTTTCACATACATCAACAAAAGGTTGCGATTTATATTTTACGCTTATTTTATTATGTTTAGTTTCTTCGCTTCTAAACTTAATGATACTTTTTATCGCCGATTGAAAGAATCCTGAAATCTTTTCTCCATTTGGTCCAATGACCATAATCTTTCTAAATTCGCTTTTATTTCCTTCATAAAAAATTACTTGATTAATATTTTCTTGGAATGCATCAAAATAGATAACATTAACCGATTTTGGCATAAATAAGTTTCTACAAGCATGTTTTAAAGATTTAGAGCCTAAAACAGTAGTTCCTTTAGGAATATTCTTTCCTCTATATTTAATCCAATACAAACAACCATCTTGAGTATTATACACTCCGTCCCCATCTTTAACATAGAAGCCAGGCTTAGGTATTTGAATATCCTTAATTTGCATCTTTCCAAATTTTTTAATATCTAAATCATATAAATTCTTTCCAAAAGTAAATGAGGATAAATTTCTCATAGATTCAAATATACCTGCTTCTTTTTCCTCAAACACTTCATTGTTATCAGAGAATGTAATAGATTCAATTTCTTCAGGATACTCAACACTTACAAGAGAAATCCTTTTAATCACTCTCCCCAAAAATTCATTTGGAAAAACAACATCCTTTTGATGACCCAAAATCTTGGAAATATAAAATAAATTATTATCTGGTTCGAATTCAAACAATTGACCAATACGTGTTTCTTCTTCGTCCATATCGTGAACTTTTTTATCATCTCTATACTCTAAGAACTTAATAGTTCCATCAGGACTTATAAGTTGTGCTATACCATTCAATTTCCATTTTTTTAGATTACACAATAACTTTGTGCCATCCTCATAAAGAACATATCCCTTTCCTTCACCTGAAGTAATAGGACCTGAGAATGTTCCTTTATATTTATCGCCTTTTTTATTAATGAAAGTACCTTCACCATCTAGATTACCTTCGGTAAAATTACATTCAATCGATTCGCCTTTTATAAAGGTAAGTTTTCCTTTACCATGTCTACTACCTTTTGAGAAATATCCTTCATAGATTTCTCCATTTTTATAGAACAATTTACCTTTTCCATCAAATTGTCCTTCTTTGAAGCTTCCTATATATTCAATCTTTCCATCTTGGAATAGTTCACCATGTTCATCATCATATTTGGAATTATACCATAACCCACGATATACATGACCATCTACATAATTCTTTTCACCATATCCAGACATATGCCATCTATAAAAATTTCCTTCATATTTTGTTCCATCTTTAAAATACAAAGTTCCTTTTCCATTTGGAGCATCATCTTTCCATTCACCTTTATATTTGATAAATTGAGGATGATTAGTAAATGTAAATGTACCATTACCATCTCTTAATCCATTGATCCAGTCACCTACATATTTACCATTAGAAAATGTATAAGAAGCAAGTCCATTTTTTGGCTTATTTAATTTCTCTTCCATATGCTATATCTCCCTTTTTTTACCCTATATACATTTTAGCATGGAAAGAAAATAAAGAAATATAAAAATGAAAAAAAGTTCCCTAGAATACTAGGAAACTTGACAACGCATTGATTAAAGAATTTCTTTAAGACGTGCGGATTTACCTGATCTTTCACGAATGTAGAAGATTTTATTTCTTCTAACCTTACCGTGTTTAATTACTTCGATTGAAGCAATAGATGGGGAGTTTACTGGGAATGTTCTTTCAACACCGATACCAGATGACATTTTTCTAACGATAAATGTTTCGCCAACTCCAGAGCCGCGACGTGCAATAACTAAACCTTGGAAAGCTTGTTGTCTTTCTTTCTTGTTTTCAATGATTCTAACCATTACTTTGATTGTATCACCAGTTTTGAATTCTGGTAAATCTGTTCTAATTTGAGATTTTGTAATTTGATCTACTAATTGGTTATTCATAGTTACACGCTCCTTTCAAGTGATTTTTTTCGTGACCTAACTCACGCTTTGTTATATTATCATTATTCAATTATTTTTTCAACAACAATTTAATTTTTTAACAAAAATAATATTCACTTATATAGAAATAACATATAGAAAAAGATGTAGCCAATATTTTACAAATGTTAAGTGTTTTTACTTGACAGCATCTATCTAATCATTTATGATATTAACGTTTAAAGGAGAAAATTAATTATGGTAAAAATTAGATTAACTAGAACTGGTCGTCATAAAGATCCTTCTTACAGAATCGTTGTTGCTGATTCACGTTCAGCACGTGATGGCAAAATCATCGAACAAGTTGGTACTTTTGATCCACTTGCAAAAGAAGGCGCACAAGTTAAACTTGACAATGCAAAAGTTTTATCTTGGTTAGAAAAAGGTGCAAAACCATCAGATACAGTTAGAGCAATCATTTCAAAAGCTGGTATCATGAAAGAATTTGCAAGCAAGTAATTGAGGTAACGCTTGTGAATTACATTGACGCTATTCACAAATTTATCGACTCTATCGTTTCCGATAGTTCTTCTATAGTTATTGAAGAATTACATAACGATAATAAGAAAGATCGTACTTTCTTAATTAAATGTTCTGCAGAAGATACAGGTAGATTAATTGGTAAACACGGTTCAACTGCCGCAGCACTAAGAGAAGTTCTATCTATTGCAGGAAAGAATAATAGCGAAAGAGTTCATATTAAATTTGCTTCTAATACAGTAGAAACTGTAGAAGATATCAACGAAAAAGAATAAGATGTGTTTATGACACATCTTTTTTTAAGGAGGAAGAGTAATGGAATACTTATCACTAGGTCGAATCATTAAAACCAAAGGATTAAAAGGAGTAGTTAAAATCATCTCCTGTACCGAATTTGGTGCTCAGAGATATAAAAAAGGAAATGTAGTCTATTTAGAAAATCCTCAAACTCATGAAATGGTTAAAATGACTGTAGCATATTATAATCAAGAAAAAGGATTTGATTACGTCTCTTTTGAAGGTTTTGAGGATATTAATCTAATAGAACCATATTTACAATATTATGTAAATGTGATTAAAGAAGATTTACCTCCTCTTCCAAAAGATACTTACTATCACGATGATTTAGTAGGATGCGTCTGCACTAGTCAAGAAGAAGGCGAATTTGGAGTAGTTAATGAGGTTTTAAATATCTTAGGAAGAAAATCTTTGAAAATTAAATTAAATAAAAATGGAAAATTCATTCAAGTTCCATTTGTTAATAACTTCATTAAAAACGTTGACATTAATAATAAAAAGATTGAAGTATCATTGATAAAAGGAATGATAGAATAATGAAAATAACAATATTAACTTTGTTTCCAGAAATGTTTGATTCTTACTTAAATACTTCCATTATAAAAAGAGCAATAGCAAAGGGTTTAGTGGATTATCAAATTATCAATATTCGTGATTACACCAAGAATAAATATAATCGCGTTGATGATTATCCTACCGGTGGAGGTGCAGGACTCATAATGCAATGTCAACCTGTTATCGACGCCTTAAAAAGCGTGGATAGAGAAAATGCTAAGGTAATGCTTACTTCTCCTCGAGGAAAAACTTTTACGCAAGAAAAGGCTGTAGAATTATCTAAAGAGGAACACTTAATTTTTATATGTGGTCATTATGAAGGCATCGATGAAAGAGTAAACAAATATGTGGATGAATTAGTCTCTATTGGAGATTTTATATTGACTGGTGGAGAAATACCCGTAATGGCAATTTGCGATGCAGTTACGCGCTTAATTAAGGGAGTAATTGCTGAAGAATCAATCATAGATGAATCGTTTTCTTATGGATTACTAGAATATCCTCAATATACCTTTCCTTACGATTATGAAGGGGATAAAATTCCTGATATTCTCTTTTCTGGCAACCACGAAGCAATCAATAAATGGCGCAAGAAAAAATCTCTTGAATTAACAAAAATTCATCGTCCTGACCTATTTGAAAAATATCCATTTTCTAAACAAGATCTTAAATTACTTGAAGAATTAAAAACTAATGAAACTCCTAAATGGGAAAAAGAAGCCCTAAAAAAAGGACAAAAATTTATTAAAAATAAAAAAGAAAAATAAATTATTTTTAGATTATTTATAGTTATTTTTTCCTATAAATAGTCTTTTTTATTTTATAGGCTTTAAATAATCTATAAAATTTGAAAAGGACTTGCTCGAACAAGTCCTTTATAATTTATTAATATATAAAAATTTGAAATAATTTACATTCCAAAAGGATTTTTTCCTCCAAATCCTCCAAAAGGAGGGAACTTACCTCCCTTAGTACGCGCTCCCATTTCCTTCATCATCTTTTTCATTTGATCGTATTGATTCAAAACTCGATTCACATCTTGGTTAGTCATACCACATCCTCGAGCAATTCTTACTTTACGAGAATTTTTAATGATGGAAGGATCTTTTCTTTCTTGAGGAGTCATAGAAAAAATAATTGCTTTTGTTTTATCCATTTGTTTTTTAGCTTTTTCTTGATCCTCTTCGGAAATTTTTGGCATACCTGGAATTAGCTTTAATAAGCCACCCATAGATCCTAGTTTATTAATTTGTTCCATTTGGGCAAGCATATCATTTAAATCAAAATGACCTGACATCATTTTGTTTACTGTCTTTTTTGCTTGCTTTTCATCGATTTGTTCTTGAACCTTTTCCACTAAAGAAACAACATCACCCATGCCAAGAATTCGATCAGCCATACGATCTGGATGGAACACTTCTAAATCTTCTAATTTTTCACCAACACCGGCATATTTGATTGGGATACCTGTTAAATGTTTAATACTTAAAGCAGCACCACCACGTGCATCACCATCAAGTTTAGACATAATCATACCAGTAAGATGTAATTTTTCATTGAATGCTTTAGCAACGTTAACAGCATCTTGACCTGACATCGCATCAACAAGAAGTAGTTCTTCGGTTGGTTTAACTTTCTCTTCAATATCAACTAATTCTTGCATTAATTTTTCATCGATAGCAAGACGACCAGCAGTATCGATAATAACTACATCATAACGTTCATCATATGCTTTTTTTACGCCTCTACAAGCGATTTCTACTGGAGAAACCTTATCTCCTAAATTTAAGATATCAACGCCCACCTGATTAGCAATTGTTTGAAGTTGATCGATTGCAGCAGGACGATAAACGTCACCTGCCACTAAAAGAACTTTCTTATGTAATTTATTCTTAAAAAGTAAAGCCAACTTACCAGTGTGAGTAGTTTTACCAGAACCTTGTAAACCGCACATCATAATAACGGTTGGTTTATTCATTTCAAACTTAATCTCACATTGATCAGCACCAAGAAAAGCCTCTAGCTCATCATGAACAATTTTAACAATCATTTGCGAAGGACTAACTTTTAAAAATACTTCTTGTCCAAGTGCTTTTTCTTTTACATTATTTACGAATTCTTTTACAACTTTAAAATTAACGTCTGCTTCTAGTAATGCCACTCTAATTTCTTTGAGCATTTCTTCCATGTTTGCTTCCGTTAATTTTGATTGTCCTTTAACTTTTTTGATAATCCCTTGGAATCTATCTGATAGTGATTCAAAAGCCATTAAGAATTCACACTCCTCTCTATCGTTTCAATTAGATCTAATTCTTCTTGAGAACGATTTTGTTTTATCTCTTTAAAAAATTTATCTAGTTTATCTTCTTTTTGCAATAATTTTAATTTATCTTCGTAGTTATTTAAAAGTGCAATACTTTTTTTTAGTGAATCATGTACCGCATTACGTGATACTTCTTCTTGTTCTGCTATCTCGCTTAAACTTAAATCGTAACAATAATACAGTTCTAATATGTTTCTTTGATGATCTGTTAATAGTTCACCATATAGATCAATTAATCTATTGACGTATAAATTTTTATCTAATTCTTCCATAATGCTAATAATAAAATCCACCAAAAAGAAGACTTATTAAAATTAATATTGCAAAGGTAATTGCAACGTTCCTATGAAATAAAGGATCTTTGATTGCTTCTTTTCTATTTCCACGATAATTGAAATAAGAAAAAAGAAAAGCTAATACTAAATCAATACAAATCTCAATATATAATGTTGGAACACCTAGTGAAGCAAGAAATATTTCAATTACAATTTGTATTCCAAGAATAATTAATATCGATATAAAAAATCCCATCATACTAATCTTCCTCCCCAAGACATAATCCATACAAGTATTGATCTAAATCAAATTCTTGTAGATCGTCCATTCTTTCTCCAAGTCCAATAAAACGAACAGGAATACCAAGTTCATCTCTAATTGCTAAAATAATGCCACCTTTAGAAGTTCCGTCCATTTTAGTTATTACTACGCCTGTTAAAGAAGTACATTCTTTAAACGCTTTTGCTTGTAACACACCATTTTGTCCAGTTGTAGCATCGATGATTAAGAATATTTCGTGTGGTGCTCCTTCTATTTCTTTAGATATGATACGTTTCATTTTCGAAAGTTCATTCATCAAATTGAGTTTATTTTGAAGTCTACCCGCTGTATCACAAATGACCAAATCAACTTTTTCTTCTTTAGCTTTGCGCATACCATCGAAAGCCACTGATGCTGGATCTTGTCCTTCTTTGCCAACTACAATGGAACATCCTAAACGTTCCGCCCAAACAGATAATTGTTCTGTCGCGCCCGCTCTAAAGGTATCACCTGCCACTAAAAGGACTTTCTTACCTTGATCGATATATCGCTTAGCAAGTTTAGCAATCGTAGTGGTTTTACCAACACCAATTACTCCTACCACAAGAAGTACCGTAGGTCCTTCATCAACAAATTGAATCTCGTTGACAATATCTCCACCTTGCTGAGCATAAGAAACAAACATTTTATCTACTAATAATTCATTAATATCTTCAGGATTTCCTATATGAGAAGCATAAGCTTCTTTCTTAGTAACATCCACGATATCTAACGCTAAATTAACACCTACATCAGCTTCGATAAGAATTTGCTCTAACTCTTCAAAATATTCATCATCAATCTTAGTATGTGTCGAAGCTAATTTCTTTAATCTAGAAGCGAAGTTTTTTCTTGATTTGTCAAGTCCAGCTACATATTTATCTTTTTGTTCATCTTTTTTTGAACCTAATTTTTCTTTTAAAAATTTGAATAATCCCATCTATTTCGCCACCTTTGATAATGCGTCTTTTGCAGCTTGTTGTTCTGCTTTCTTTTTAGAAGAGCCGCTGCCTCTTCCCCAAACATTTCCATCCCAAAGAACTTCCATTATGAATTCTTTAGATTGTGCGTTACCTTTTTCACATACTAAACGATATTTAACGCTATCTCTAGTGTCGGCTTGCACATATTCTTGTAATTTAGATTTGTAATCAGTTAATTCATCACTAGAATAATTAATCACATCATCTAAAAATATCTTTTTGATAATGCTATAAGTCATATCATATCCTAAATCTAAATATATCGCTCCTATAAAAGCTTCAAATACATCTTCCAGAATCTTATCTAAGTTCTTTCCACCATTTTGTTTTTCTCCATTGCCAAGCAATATCGCTTCTCCAAAATTGTATTTTCGAGCGTAATTAGCTAATGATTCTTTTTTTACTAATTTAGATCTAAGTTTACTCATATCACCTTGAGGCATATTAGGATGATTTTTAAATACTAAATCGGCAACCACTAAATCAAGAACCGCATCACCCATGAATTCAATTCTTTCATAATCATGTTTATCCCCATGCTCATGAGCATATGAAGAATGAGAAAAAGCTTGTTCATATAGGTAATATGAACTTGTAGAAATATTAAATTCTCTTAATATATCTCTAATTGACACCTTTTACTCCCTCTTTCATTAATTCAACAACATTGACCTTAGCCATATTATAAGCCACTCTCAAAGTAGAGAAAGTTGCTTTAGCATCTGAAGATCCATGTCCTTTAACAACTATTCCATTTAATCCAAGCATCATCGCTCCGCCTGTTTCTTTATAATCCATAGTTTTCTTAATATCATCAAAGCCCTTTTTAGATAGTAAATATCCTAATTTAGAATGCCAATTTAAGTAAAAAGCTTCTTTAATCATATTAGAGAAAAGTTTACCTACTCCTTCAACTGTCTTTAAGAAAATGTTTCCAGTAAATCCTCCAGTTACAATAACATCAACTTGTCCATTTAGTGCTTCGCGAGCTTCTACATTACCTTCAAATCCTTCAAAAGCAGACTCTCTTAATAATTTATTTGCTTCCTTGATTTCTGGAGAACCTTTTTCATCTTCTGTACCATTGCTTAATAAGTATACTTTAGGGTTTTCTACTCCCTTAACTTTTTGAGTATATATTTTACCCATCATTGCAAATTGAACTAATTGTTCTGGAGTAGTTTCATTATTAGCGCCCACATCTAAGGTAGTAACTGTTTTACCAGGAATCTTAGTAGGTAATTGTGTCATTAAGCATGCTCTTTCAATTCCTTCAATAGTTTTTAATTTTAAAGTTGCACAAGATAAAAATCCTCCTGTTGAACCACAAGAACATACCGCATCGTAGTTATTCTCCTTACAAAGAGTAATCGCTTTATACATTGAAGAGTTTTTTGCTCTCATTACCTCTAAAGGTCCTGCAGTCATTGGAACAACATCGTCAGCATGAACAATTTCAATTCGTTCATTGCCCTCTAAAGTTTTTAAATCTTCTTTTCTTCCAACCGCTACAATTTTTACATCTTGATATTCTTTAACAAATCTTAAAATACCTTCGCTAAGAACAGAAGGTCCTTTATCTGATCCCATACAATCCATTACAATAGTGTACATAATAAAAATCTCCAATCTTCTAGTCAATTATAGCATAATAAAGCATAAACAATAAATGTATATTACATTTTTGTTTAAATTAGAAATCAATCGAATAAAGGAATGCTTTCTTCATCTTTTTTCATACGTTCTACAACATAATCATAATAGCGGAAACACTCATTATCATCTAGGTGGGAACAAATGTATAAAGAATCATCCCTAGCACATTCAAACATTTTAAAATCAGAAACAATATTTAAACATGAGAAGGTAGGAAATCCAGATTGTTTCACACCAATAAAATCTCCTGGTCCTCTCATTTCCATATCTTTTTGCGAAATCTCATATCCATCAGAACAAGTCTCTAAAAATTTAAGTTTTTCCTTTTCTTGTTCATCTTCAAAACTATCAACAAGTAAGCAATATGCTTTTTGTCCATCTCTTCCCACTCTTCCTCTTAATTGATGAAGGGAAGCAAGACCAAATGATGAAGCAGAAAAAATAATGATTCCTAAAGCATTTTTTATATCGATTCCAAGTTCAATAACGGTCGTAGAAATAAGAATTGGACAGGTGCCATCTTTAAATCTAGCTAATATCTCTATCTTTTCATTATTTCCCATTTTTCCATGTAAATATGCAATTTTATCTTTATATTTATCCTTATATTTTTCATATATTTCTTCAACTGATTTTGTCTTTTTTAATGTTGATTCGATCTTAGGACAAACGATGAAAACTTGCTTATTATTCATCAAGCAAAACTCGATTAGGCCCACAATTTTTGGTGAATCTTCTTCACAAACTATAGTGGTTACCTCCCTCCTTTTTCCAGGAAAAGAGGATAAAGAAGAAACATCTAAATCTCCATAAAGAGATAAAGCTAAAGTACGAGGGATAGGAGTTGCTGACATCAATAATAAATCGACTTCATCTCCTTTAGAGGCAAGAAAATTACGTTGATTAACTCCAAAACGATGCTGTTCATCAATTATAGCTAAACCTAAATTATCATATATAACATCCTTAGAAAATAAAGCATGGGTGCCTATAAGAACATCAAGTTCTTTGTTTTTTATCTTTTCTTTGATACTCTTTTTTTCTTTTAATGATAACGATCCAACTAGTAATCCTACTTTGACGTTATAAGGCTCAAGCAACAATTTAGCATTTTCAAAATGTTGACGTGCTAAAGAATCGGTTGGAACCATCAACACTCCTTGCTTATTCCTTAATGAGTTAGCATATAAAGCGATGATAGCTACTAAGGTTTTTCCAGTACCTACATCACCTTGTAAAAGACGATACATCAAAGCTTTGCTTTTCATATCACGAATTATTTCTCTTATTACTTCTTCTTGATCACTAGTTAAAGAATAAGGAAGATTAAAGATAAAATCATTAATTCTATATGAAGAGATCTCTATACTTTCTTTTTTTACGCTCTTTTTATTCGCTTCTCTAATTATTCTATTTTTTAGGCAGTATTCTAAACATTCTTCATACTTTAATGTTCTTTTTGAATAGATAATATCTTTTTCACTCAAAGGAAAATGAATTTTATTTAACGCTTCTTCATGATTCATAAGATGATATTTGTTCTTAATAAAGACTGGAATAATATCAACAAATAAGCCTTTATAGCCTTGTAATGTCCTTTTTAACAAAGATGAATAGGAAGAAGGAGAAATTGTTTGAGGAATGTGATAAACGGCCTTAAAACGGTCTTTTTCTTCAAAGTCTCCTTTTTTAATACTAATAAAAGTTATCTCTTTTCGCCCTTCATTATATTGACCCACTAAAGAGTATTCATCATTTGTATTTAATATATTTTTCAAGTAGCGGTGATTAAACGCTTTGACAACGTAAAGATTACCTTTTATAGAACGAAAATAAAAGATGGTAATATCAACTGAAGATGTTTTTACAAGGCGTGGTGAAGCATTCAATTTTCCTTTTATAACCACTCTTTTTTTATCGTAAAAAGATGTTTCATCATCATAAAAAAATTCTTCATAACGATATGGTAAATAATTAACTAAGGAAATAGAATCTTCAATCTCGATCTTCTTTAAACCTGAAATTAATTTATCTGATTTTGTTAATAACTTCATCTTCTATCATTCCTTTCTTTATTTAGTATATAAAATTCTAAAAAAAATAAAAAGGGCTATATAAGCCCTTAAACAATTAACACTATAATTCTATGAAGTCGCTAATATCTATTCAACACCAATGATAAATGAATAAACAGGTTGATTACCACGTCTAACTTCTACTTCTACATCAGGATGTTTTGCTTGAATTAAGGAAGCTAATGCTTCTCCTTCATCGTCTGTAGCATCTTCTCCAAGAATAATTGTTACGATAGAAGACATTTCATCGATCATCTTAGCAATCATTTCTTTAGTAGCCTTTAATTTATCTGGATAGCAACAAACAATTTGTTTACCAAATAAAGCGATGTATTGATCTTTCTTAACTTCAACGCCATCTACAGAAGTATCTTTAATTGCATATGTTACTTGACCTGTCTTAACATTTGCTATAGCTTCTGTCATTGCTTCTTCATTTTCATCCATAGATGCTTCTTCGCTAAACATCATACATGAAACTAATCCTTGAGGAATAGTCTTAGTTGGGATTACTCTTGCTTCTACCCCTTCTTCTGTTACTTGGCAAGCTTGAGAAGAAGCCATAATAATATTAGAGTTATTAGGTAGAATAAACACTTTCTTGGCGTTAGCCTTCTTAATTGCTTCAACAAAATCTTGGGTTGAAGGATTCATAGTTTGTCCACCAGAAACAACAATGTCAACATTTAATTCCTTAAACATTGATTCAAGTCCATCACCTGCTGAAACAGCAATTAAAGCATATTCTTTCATTGGCTCTTTTTGTTTTGTTTCCTCTTTAACTGGAACTTCAATATTTTCATCACTTTCAGTAGTATTTTCAATTTTAACACGTGCAAATTCACCAAATTGTTGTGCGTAGCTTAAAATAGTTCCTGGGAATAAAGTGGAAATATGTACCATCAATAAATTACCATCTTGAGCGATAGAAATCTTAGATCCATGAGACGCTAAAACGTTAGCAAAACGTTTTTCAACATAAACCTTTTTTCCTTCTTCAGCAGGATTTTCTGCAAGTCTTAAAACAAATTCAGTAATATAACTAAATTCGATTTCTTCTTTTTCATCATTTGCTCCCACAACTGGATTTGAATCAGTAACTGTAGGCATTGATTTTTCAACTACATATCCATTAACAGCTTTTTCAAAGCCTTCAAATACTTTTAATAAGCCAGCTCCACCTGAGTCTACAACACCAACTTCTTTAAGGACTGGTAGTAATTCAGGGGTTCTTTCAAGAGATGATTTAGCTTCCTCAATAAGAATACTCATAGCTTTTTCAATTTCCATCTTATCAGTTACTTTATCTCTTAAAGCTTCACTAGATTCTCTAATAACTGTTAAAATTGTACCTTCAACTGGTTTCATAACAGCTTTATAAGCTACTTCTTTACCACGTACTAATGCATCTGCTAGATCGATAGCATAAATCTTTTCTTTTCCTTCTAAAGATTGAGCAAATCCTCTAAAGATTTGCGATAAAATAACACCAGAGTTACCTCTTGCGCCCATTAATAAGCCTCTTGAGAAAGATTTTGCTATATCATAAACACCTTCATCGGTTCTATTTTGAATTTCTTTAGAACCTGAAGACATAGTTAAATTCATATTTGTTCCAGTATCTCCATCTGGCACTGGGAATACATTCAATGCATCAACTTCCGGATAGCAATTAAAAAGATTATTGGCACCAGAGATAATCATCTGCTTGAGCATGATACCGTTAATATATTTCATTTTGATCTATTCCTTTCGCTACTATTAAATATTTTTTACGCCTTGAACGTAAACATTAATTGCTGAGAACTTAATATCAAAAGTTCTTTCTAGTTCGTATTTAACTTTCTTTTGAACAGCGGATACTATTTCAGTAATTCTTAAACCATATCCCACTACTATATATACATCGACTTCAAGGCCTTCTTTATTCTTTTTAACAATGATACCTTTACTGTAATTTTCTTTTTTAAGTAATTCATTGATTTCTTCTTTAATGGAGCGTTTACTAGACATACCAACTACCCCATAGCATTCTGTTGCTGCATTTCCTGCTACAGCCGCTACTGCATCTAATGTAATGTTAATTGATCCATATTGATTCTTCTTATCAATGTCCATGTGCATACCTCCCCATATTAAGAGCGTATATATTTTATCACATCCAACAATAAACGTTAATATAAAAATTTTTAAAAAGAAGAAAAAAACTTCAAAAAAATAAAAAATGACAAATATACTATTAAAAAATTCAAAATCCTCATTCAAACCTAAAAAAGAATCAAAAATAATCAAAATATATCTTTTTTTCTTCAATAGATAAATTGTCAAAAAAAAAGCCCGGCAGCGCGCTATTCTCACCAACAAGTTGGATACCTTCGCCACTACGGTGCTTAACTTCTGTGTTCGGGATGGGAACAGGTGTGTCCACCGTGCCATCACCACCAGACTTTTTTCCGAATCGTTCTCTGAAAACTAGATAATATATTTTTTTGTTCCTTCTTCGTTTTGACTAAGCATTCTTATAAAAATTTACAAATCTTAAGTCCTCGAACCATTAGTATCACTCGACTCAATGTATCACTACACTTACATCTATGACCTATCAACCTTGTCACTTTCAAGGGGTCTTACTTCTTGCGAATGGGAAGTCTCATCTTAAGGTCGGTTTCACGCTTAGATGCTTTCAGCGTTTATCCGTTCCGCAGGTAGCTACCCAGCCGTGCCACTGGCGTGACAACTGGTGCACCATTGCTGCGTCCATCCTGGTCCTCTCGTACTAGGGACAGATCCTTTCAAACTTCCTACGCCCACGACAGATAGGGACCAAACTGTCTCACGACGTTTTGAACCCAGCTCGCGTACCGCTTTAAATGGCGAACAGCCATACCCTTGGAAGGTACTGCCCCTCCAGGATGCGATGAGCCGACATCGAGGTGCCAAACCGCGTCGTCGATGTGAACTCTTGGACGCGATCAGCCTGTTATCCCCAGGGTAGCTTTTATCCGTTGAGCGACGACCCTTCCACTCGGAATCGCCGGATCACTAAGCCCGACTTTCGTCCCTGCTCGACTTGTCTGTCTCGCAGTCAAGCACCCTTATGCCTTTGCACTCGATGCATGATTTCCAACCATGCTGAGGGTACCTTGGGGCGCCTCCGTTACTCTTTAGGAGGCGACCGCCCCAGTCAAACTACCCGCCTAACACTGTCCCCGGCCATGTGATGGTCTAGGTTAGAAAATTCATAAAACAAGAGTAGTATCCCAACGATGACTCCACTCAAGCCAAAGCCCAAGCTTCTTAGTCTCCTACCTATCCTGTGCATGTTTTACAAATCCTCAATATTAAGTTATAGTAAAGCTCCATGGGGTCTCTCCGTCTAGTCGCGGGTAACCTGCATCTTCACAGGTATTAAGATTTCACCGAGTCTATTGTCGAGACAGCGCCCAGATTATTACACCATTCGTGCGCGTCAGAACTTACCTGACAAGGAATTTCGCTACCTTAGGACCGTTATAGTTACGGCCGCCGTTCACTGGGGCTTCAATTCAAAGCTTCGCCTTGCGACTAACCTCTCCTTTTAACCTTCCAGCACTGGGCAGGCGTCACCCCATATACATCGTCTTACGACTTAGCATAGAGCTGTGTTTTTGTTAAACAGTTACCTGGGCCTCTTCACTGCGACTGCATCGCTGCAGCACTTCTTCTCGCTAACTTACGAAGTAATTTTGCAGAGTTCCTTAACAATAGTTATCTCGCTCACCTTAGGATACTCTCCTTGACCACGTGTGTTCGTTCTCGGTACGGGCCGCACATACTTAAGCTAGCAACTTTTCTCGAAAGCTGGCATCACAATCTTCGTTACTTGGCGAACCGTTCACTCCACATCACGCTTTCCCCTTATGATATCCGGATTTGCCTGGATATCAGGTACCTCGCTTGTACTACCATCCATTAGGTAGCATTGCTAGCCCTCTCTGTCATTACATCGCATATGTACGGGTACAGGATTATCAACCTGTTGTCCATCGACTACGCCTTTCGGCCTCGCCTTAGGTCCCGACTAACCCTGGGTGGACGAACCTTCCCCAGGAAACCTTAGTCAAACGGTGACTGGGATTCTCACCCAGTTTCGTTACTCACGCCGGCATACTCACTTCCATCCGCTCCACAACTCCTTCCGGTATTGCTTCACCGCTGATGGAACGCTCCCCTACCACTGATATAGTTATCAATCCGTAAATTCGGTGTTATGCTTAGCCCCGGTAAATTTTCGGCGCGGAGACACTCGACTAGTGAGCTGTTACGCACTCTTTAAATGGTGGCTGCTTCTGAGCCAACATCCTAGTTGTTTGTGCATCTCTACATCCTTTAACACTTAGCATAAACTTTGGGACCTTATTTGACGGTCTGGGCTGTTTCCCTTTTGACCATGGAACTTATCTCTCACAGTCTGACTGCCAGTCATACTTAATGGCAATCGGAGTTTGATTGCATTCAGTACCGCTAGATGCGGCCATCATACATTCAGTGCTCTACCTCCACTAAGCTCTTCTACTGACGCTAGTCCTAAAACTATTTCGGGGAGAACCAGCTATCACGGAATTCGATTGGAATTTCACCCCTAGCCACAAGTCATCCGCGGGCGTTTCAACGAACGTCGGTTCGGTCCTCCAGTGGATTGTACTCCACCTTCAACCTGCTCATGGCTAGATCATCCCGTTTCGGGTCTATGTCATCATACTATTCGCCCTATTCAGACTCGCTTTCGCTACGGCTCCGTATCTCCTACTTAACCTCGCATGATAACATAACTCGCCGGCTCATTCTTCAATAGGCACGTCATCAGGCTTTAACGCCCTCTGACTTCTTGTAGGCATACAGTTTCAGATTCTTTTCACTCCCCTCCCGGGGTTCTTTTCACCTTTCCCTCACGGTACTGGTT
>JALFBO010000163.1 GCA_022772105.1 Erysipelotrichaceae bacterium
TACCTAGTGAATCAGATGTAGTAATAGCAACAGAGGGATTACCAGAAACCTTTCCTCCCATTTTAAATCATTCCTGTAAAACGGTATCTCGTAATAACGAAGGAGATATCACATATCAAGTCAATAAGAAACTATATAAAGGTGAAGAAATAATCCTTTTGTTTTTTGCTAAGTCAATTATAAATGAAAATATAAATGTAACATTTTCTTTAAAATTAAATGATGAGACGATATATACTCAAACATTAAGAAATAATGATAAGCTAACAAAAAATACTTTTGATAAGATATATTTCTTTAAAGAGATTACTTCTTTTGTTTCTTCTATAAAAGTAGTTATTCATGTACCTTCAAATACGAAACTACGTGTTATACCTGGAATATATGTAAAGAAAGGGATAACTTCTTATACATATGAAGATAACTATTTGCTTAAAGAAATTAGACAAAATGGAGAATCATCATATTTTGTTTATAATGGGAATAAAGATTTATGTTTAGAATACGGAACAAATCAAGGTGATAAAAGATATGAATATAATTCATTAAGGAACATATGGAAAGAAATAGATTTACTAGGAAGAGTAGAGTATACATATAAAGAAAATAATCCATATTTAATCGATAATATATTTATTAAGAGTAATAACGATGATCTTATCATTAAGGAAAAGGTAGTTACTTATGATAATCAAGATAATATAACTCAAAGGGAATTATCACAAGGAGCTATAGAGAATTATTCATATAATAAATTTAATGAATTAACCTCTTATGAAGAAGAAGGAAGAGTGTATCAAAATACATATGATAATGAAGGAAAGCTTATTTCTTTAAAAGAGGGGGATACTAGAACTAATCAGATTACCTACTATAACAATAAAAGAGTACATACCTTAATTTCTCCTCTTTCAAGTAGTTATGAATATGTTTATGATGAAGATAAATTAACACAAGTTAAATTGTATGATTATAACTTAATAAAATATACATTTAACCAAGAGACTAAATTAATTGAAAGCGTAAGATATGGCGAAAGTGATGATTATAAATATGATATAGAATATAATGAATTATATTTGCCTTGTAGAATTAAAAAGGGAACAACTACATTATATGCTTATTTATATGATGAAGCAGGACGTGTAAGACTGGCAGGTGGATATGCAAGTCAATCCGATACAAGAATTGAATATAATGAATATGGAAAAATATCACACTTAGAAGATAACGAATTATCAATGGATATAAATTATAATTCTAAAGAAGAACAAGAAAGTATAATTTATTATAGTGATGATAATTATATAGAAGGGGAAATAAGAAGTTCATCTTTAGATAATCAAGAGGGATTATTAAATATATTAAGAAAATATAAAGAAAGTTCCTTGTGGTATGTGGGATTTATCAAAGATTTTTCATTAAGAACAAGTTCTAAGATTATTTATCCTCTTGAAGAAGTGGAAGATGGAAATTTATCTTTTAAAGTAGCAAGAGTAAATGAAAATAAGCACTTAATATATAGATTAAATGATTCATCGATGAATTTAAAAAATGGAGCATGTATTTGTTTTTTCTTTAAAGTAACATCTTCTTTAGAAAATAAAGTTCTATTATATTTAAAAGGAATAAATGGAAATAGTGAAGTAAGTGTAGAATATATAAATAGTAGTTTTATATTATCTATAAAAGATAAAAATGGAGTGAATTACACCTTATGTAATATAAATCAAACGATTGAACTTAATAAATGGAATTTCTGTGCTATTAATATTGCTAATTTTTCTTCTCGCCTTTTAAGATATGTAGGAGAATACTCTTTACAAATAAATAGTAAGAAAGCAAATTATAGAAATTATTCTTTACAACAAATATATATGGATATAACTTCTCCTTCATATTTATCACTAGGAGGAAAATATAATGGTTCATCGTCCAAGGTTATGGAAGGAGAAATAGGAGGAGTCATAATCTCAACTTCAAGTTACGTTGATCCATATAAAGTAGATGATTATTATATAAATACAAGAAGAGTATTTGAAAATTTAAATTTAGGGAAAAGATATTCTTCAATCCAAACATATAAAATAAATAAAAATGGTTTAAATGGAATAAGTTTCTATCCTTTAATTAAAGGAACAAAAAGTTTATTCGAAGCTAATTCTAATATCTCTTGTTTAGAAGATATATTATATTTAGAAGGAGAAGAAAAGGATGAAAGAAAACTATTTTCCTATACTAAGAATAATAAAGAAATATCTTCCTTTTCAGGATATGGAAGAGGAATAAAGTATAAGATAAATGCAGTTGCATCTCTTGCAATATCGTTTGATTTTATAATTGATGAATTTGTAAATAAAGAACAAGTTTTATTTGAAGGAAAAGAT
>JALFBO010000068.1 GCA_022772105.1 Erysipelotrichaceae bacterium
TGAATTTGAATTCTATTTATTTAAAATGGACGAAGAAGGACAAAATACTTTAATACCTTATGACAATGCTTCTTATATGGATATAGCCCCAGATGATAAGGGAGAAAATGTAAGAAGAGAAATATGCTTATCTCTTCATGAAATGGAAATTCAAACTGGTGGGTCCCATCATGCTTATGGTCCTGGCCAAAATAAGATTATTCTTGTTGAGGACAAACCTTTATATGCAGCAGAAAATATGATAACGTTCGAATCAGTTGTAAAAACTATCGCAGCAAGAAATGGGTTATATGCTGATTTCTCGCATCGACCTAAAGAGGATCTAGCGGTATCTTCTCATCAAATCAGAATTAAAGTCAAAAAAGACAAATTAGAAAAATACTATAATAATTTGAAAAAACATTATGATGAGATTTACTTATTTTTGAACAATACATCATATTTATATGATGAATATGATGAAAAGAAAAATATCATACTTGATGAGTTCTCTTCTTCAATTGTGATTAATCGTGTCTCGTACACTTCTGATCCATATCTAGCTTATTCTCTTATTATGTATGCTTTATTTGATGAAGAAGAATCTTCACTAAAGAAAGCTTACACATTAAATGAAGCAAAGGAGATTGCTTCTTGTAGTAAATTTATCAAAAAACACATCCCTGAAGAACTATTAAATTTTTATATAAAATAATTTAAGGAAGGAGAAAGAATATGCTTAAAGAAACAAAATATAACATCTTAATTGTTTCCTCATCAGAAAAATTCTTACAAAGTATATCTAAGTTTCTTATAAGCTATCTTCACTCTTCTTGCACTGTAGCAACTTCCTTAAATCAAGCAAGTCGCTTACTGCTTGAAAGGAATTATCAAATTTTGATTGTCTCATCCCCTGGAGGGGATCAAAACATTATAGATTTTGCTTTAAATGCAAATGATAATTATAACATCGGTATTTTGCTACTCGTTAGTTCTTATGAATATATGGAAGTATTTGATAAAACTAATGAATATGGAATATTAACATTAGCAAAACCAATAGAAAATAATATCTTTCTTCAATCTTTATCTTTACTAGTTGCCACGATTGAAAAGATGAATGTAGTTAAAAATAAATCTAAAACAGAATTATCATTCAAAGAGAAAATGGCGGAGATAAAATTAGCTAACGAAGCAAAATTGCTTCTTATTAAACATAAAAACTTTTCTGAAACAGAAGCTCATAAATACATTGAAAAAAGAGCTATGGATCGGAGGGTACCAAAAATTTATATAATTAAGGAAATTATTTTACAATATCGATAGAAAACACAAAGGCGTGTATGAAGAGCTTAATAAGGAAACTTATTAGCTAGACTTCGTACACTTTTTTTTATGAAAGGCGGTAATTTATGAAAAAGAATACTAAATATATTTTTGTTACAGGAGGCGTTGTTTCTTCTTTAGGAAAAGGAATCGCAGCATCTTCTATTGGAAGAATTTTAAAAAACCGAGGATTAAAAGTTTTTATGCAAAAGTTTGATCCTTACATCAATGTCGATCCTGGAACTATGTCACCATATCAACATGGCGAAGTTTTTGTCACTAATGATGGTGCTGAAACCGATTTAGATCTTGGACATTATGAAAGATTTATCGATGAGAACTTATCGCAAAATTCTAACATTACAACAGGAAAAGTTTATTCTTCAGTTATCGCTAAAGAAAGAAGAGGAGATTATCTTGGAGCTACTGTACAAGTAATTCCTCATATTACCAATGAAATTAAAGCAAAATTAAAACAAGCTAGTGAAGATTCATCCGCTGATATCATCATTACTGAAATCGGTGGAACTGTCGGTGATATTGAATCGCTTCCTTTCCTTGAAGCAATAAGACAAGCTCGTAGAGATTTTGGTTATGAAAACACGCTTTATATTCATAACACTCTTGTTCCATATTTAAAAGCTGCCGATGAAGTTAAAACTAAACCTACTCAACATTCCGTCAAGGAATTAAGGAGTATCGGAATTCAACCAGATATCATCATTTTAAGAACAGAAGTAAAATTAACTTCTTCTCAAAAAGAAAAAATCGCTTTATTTTGCGATGTAGATAAAGAAGCGGTTATCGAGGCTTTAGATCAAAAGATTATTTATTCAGTTGCAACTTCCCTTCATGAACAAAAAATTGACGATAT
>JALFBO010000071.1 GCA_022772105.1 Erysipelotrichaceae bacterium
GGTGGAGTTTGGTATCAATGTGGGAACGGAATTGTCTGATTATAAAACTAAGGGTCATTATGCATTGGTGATTAATGTATCTCTTGGTAATGTAGTAGTTATTCCACTTAGTAAAAGTGAAAGCGTTAATTCATTATATATAGTTTTAGGAATAATTGATGAACTTAGCGATGGAGATAAAAAATTTCATTCGATATTAAAAGTTGATGCGATTAGGTCTGTATCAAAAAGAAGAATTGGAAAGATAAAAGGAGTAAAAGAAGGAAAGGTAACTTTAGATAAAGATTTATTTGAAGAAGTTAAAATAAAAATTGAAGATGTTTTATTTGATAAATAAGATTATCTTTTCTTTCTTAATTTTTGATTGACAAAGACGCGATCCCTATTTATTATTTAATATAGTTATCGCCTCTTTAGTTCAGTGGCAGAACGGGTCAATGGTAATGACCAAACGCTAGTTCAATTCTGGCAAGAGGCACCATATTGAAACAACGGAATTGATACTACAAATATCAGTTCTTTTTTTTCGTTTTAAGGGCTATTTTGGTTGTTTAAGGCTTATTTTGCTTAAATTCAGGTGCAGTTGCCCTTTTTTATTTGCTCGTTTTACGTAATACAGTGTCCTACGCTTGCAGGTAGGCAACCTATAGAGACGGTCTCTCACGTGGGTGATTTGAGGAAAATACGAAGTAATTTTCTATGATAATTATTGTATATACTTAAGAATTCTTTTATAGTTGCTACTATATTTGCTATGTAATTTATCTTAATGATAAGAAAATGAGCTATGGTTATATTTAAATAAAAAAGTGCAATATTACAAATTAATTATTGTTGAACTTCTTGGTATCATTTGATACACTAAAGTTTAAGATATCGATATTGAGGAATGGATATGAAAAAAATATTATATGTTTTACTTTTAATTTCTTTATTTTTAACTGGATGTACAAATACCACTGATGAATCAGGTACGAATGAGGAAGTGAAATCAAATTCAAATATTGCAGTAATTTATTTTAGTGCCACAAATAATACCGAAAATGTTGCGACAATTATTTCAAGCTATTTAGATTGCGAACTGATTGAAATAGTACCTAGTATTCCTTATACCAGTGCTGATTTAGACTCTAACGATTTTTATTCTAGGGCAAATCAAGAACAATACGATCCTAATTCAAGGCCTGAAATCAAAAATAGTATTGCTGTAGAGAAATATAATACCATATTTATAGGATATCCTATTTGGTGGGTAAAACTTCCTAAAATAATGTACACATTTTTTGAAAGTTATGATTTAAGTGAATATACAATTATTCCATTTTGTACTTCAGAGGCAAGTGATATTCAAACTAGTGTATCAGAAATAAAAAAACTTGAGCCTAAAGCAAAAGTACTAGATGGTAGAAGATTTTCACAAGACGTAAGCAATCAAGAGGTTATAGAATGGGTTAAAACACTTGATTTAGATGTAAATGAAGAGAATATAGCTATGAAGGAAATTACAAAACATTAAGCAAACTAAGAAAGTATTGTTTTTTTCTTTACGTAGTAATATAAGCGACGCCAAAATAAAAAGCACATACGATTTTTTAAATCATATATACTTAATAATCATTTTTGTCACCTATTATTTTTGTTTGTTAAAGAAAGCAATTCCGATACCATTAGGTCCAATGTGTGTACCGATGGTACAACCGAATTGACTAAGTTCAACATCTTTATCAATATTAATAAGTGAAGCATTCTCTTTAATATAATCAATAGCTTTGCTACTATCAGTTCCTGAATAACTAACTCCATATGGCAAAGAAGTATCAATACCACCTCTTTGAGCAATTAGTTCATTGATTATTTTCTTGGATTTAATAAATCCTCTTCCTTTTCCAATCAATTTAACTTCGCCATCAACCATACCAACAAGAGGCTTTAAGTTAAGTGTTTCTCCTGCAAAAGCTACAAAAGGAGATATTCTTCCACCCATCTTTAAATATTTTAATGTATTTAGTAAAACAATTATGGAAACTCTTTGTTTCTCCTTTTCAATCGTGGCAATAATTTCTTCAAAACTCTTTCCTTCTTTGACAAGTTGAAGAGCTAACATAACAATGATTTTTTGCCCTAAAGCTGCATTATAGCTATCGACTACATAAACATTGTTATTGTAATTGCTTTCTACGCTTTTTGCATTTGAGTAAGTTCCTGATATTTTAGAAGATAATAAGATAGCTATAACTTTATCTCCATTTTTAGTTAGTCTATCAAATAATTCTTCAAATCTAAATGGATTAATTTGGCTAGTTTTTGGAAGCTCAGTGCATTCTTCTAGTTGATTGTAAAATTCATCTGCACTTATAGTATCACCATCTAAATATGTTTTCTTATTGATGCTAACTTCCATGGAAATTAGTTCAATACCTAATTTTTCTGCTTCTTCTTTAGTTATGTCAGAACCAGAATCTGTAACAATTTTTATATTCATTTTGATTTCCTTTCTTTTTTATATCATCTATTTGTAAGAAATATATCTAATTAATTTTTTTTATATGTTTATGATATAATAATTACAGTTATTACACTTGTAATAACCGTGAATAAATATTACATTTATATTCGAATTATTTCAATATTGGCAAATTCACGAATGACATTAAAGGAGTATTTGTAATGACTGTAAAAAAGAATGTTTTAGGCTTAATTTCTTATAATAAAGAATTAAATTATGCTATTAAAGAAGCTTTGCAAGATGCATTAATTTTGTTGATGAAGGAAAAACAATATAGAAGCATTTCTATTACTGAATTATGTAAAAAAGCCGGAGTATCGCGTATGGCTTTTTACAATAATTACAAATGCCTTGACGATGTACTAAAATCAAAAATACTAGATGTTAATCAAGAGATAATAAATGAGATAGGAAGCCCATTTCGCCGTACGATTAATTTAGATTGGTATATTACTTTATTTTATACTGTAAGAAAATATAGTGATATTTTAAAATTGATGTTTGATGCTTCTTTTAGATATGGTTATTTAGAAATGATTAATGATTTGGTTCTTCATAATGTGAAAAATATTAGTTTAGAGGAAAAGAATAAACGCATCTTGTGGGCGGGAGGTATTGTCAATAGAATCAATAAATGGATTGATGATGAACTTCTAGAATCTCCTGAAGAACTCGCAGAATTCTGTTATAAAAATTTAAGGTTTGATCAATAATATGATGACTTTATATCCACATATCATTTATTTATATAAATATTAAGTGGATTTTTTATTTTTTAGATTTATACTGCATATCATATATTGTAAAAATCTAATCAACTGTCAGTTAAGTTACAACTAAAATAATAGTTTTTTGACTTATGTATGGCAAATTACATAGAATGAGGTTGTAGAAAGGAGAAAAATTATGAATAGAGAGAAAATGGCGGAATTTCTAGTCCAATTAAGAAAAGAAAGAAGTTTATTACAACAAGATGTCGCTGAATTATTTGCTGTGACTCCACAAGCAGTATGTAAATGGGAAAAGGGAGAATCAGTTCCAGATATTGAAATACTACAAAGAGTTGCGAAGTTTTATGAAGTATCTCTTGAAGAAATTCTAGAAGGCGAAAGAAAAAGTGTTATAGAAGTTAGTAAGAAAAAAGAAGAAACAAAAATAAAACGTGCACCTATAATTATTTCATCAATATTTTTAATCTTATTTTTATTTGCATGCGTATTGGAATATGTAGAACTACCTTCAACTAGATATAGATTTTCTTTATTTGGAATAATATTACTTGCTAACGCAAATTTAACTTATATTGCATTTTTCATTGCGATTAGTGCTTTTATTGGAGGATGTTTAATAGATATTATTCATACACTTAGAAATGATGATTCTACTTTACTACCATTTATAAGAAATTTAATGGTTAGTTACTCAAGTTTGTTTTTAATATCCTATGTTATATATTATGGATTATATCAAGAATTGTTTTGTAGTCCATCTCTATTTACAATTGCGGTAGTTCTTACATATTTTATTTTATTATTAAGTGTCAAAACATA
>JALFBO010000080.1 GCA_022772105.1 Erysipelotrichaceae bacterium
TTTGCAATACCAGAAAGTACAGAAATTTTTCTTCCTCCTCCAATAGAAACAATCTCATGAAGTAATTTAGAAGAAGGAACTAGTTCACATTCTAAAATTGTACCTACTCTCATTTCGATTTTAGCAAAATCATCGATTGTAATTTTTTCTTGTGGTTCTAAGAAAACTTCTTCTTCATACTCTTTCTTTTGCGCTTCTTGAATTAGGCGAACTTGTTCATTAACTTCCTTGATATCTAAACGCGCGAATAAGACTTCTTGCTCCTCACTTAAACTATGATTATCTTCTAGTAAACCAAATTTATCTAAATCTTCATAGTTTCTAATAGAAGCGTTAACAAGTTTTAACATTCTTACACTAGTCTCTGGTAAGAAAGGAGCGATCTCTGAAGCTCCGATGATGATAGATTCCACTAAATTATACATTACTGTTTCTAATCTATCTTTTAAGGCTTCATCTTTTGCAAGAGCCCAAGGTTGAGTTTCTTCAATATATTTGTTACATCTTCTAAAGATTTCAAATACTTGGTCAAAAGCTTCCGCGATTCTATCTTTAGCCATCTTTTCTTTAATTTTGCCTTTGATACTGGTCACAAGAGCTTTCAATTCTTGATCTACATCTTCTTCTACATGTTTATTTGAAATTACACCATTAAAGTATTTTTTACACATTGATAATGTACGATTAACTAAATTACCCATTGTATTTGCCAAATCGACATTATATTTTTCAACGATTAGATCCCATGTAACTGTACCATCTGCTTCATAAGGCATTTCGTGAAGACAATAATATCTAGTACCATCAACACCCACGATCTTTTCTACATCATCAGCATAGATAACATTTCCTTTAGACTTGCTCATCTTTTCTCCACCTTGAAGAAGCCATGGATGACCATAAATATGCTTTGGTAAAGGTATATCTAAACTCATTAAAAATATAGGCCAATAAATCATATGGAAACGAACGATATCTTTTCCAATTACATGAATATCAGCTGGCCATAATTTCTTGAATAATTCGCTATGATTTCCATCAGCGTCATAACCAATACCAGTAATATAATTTGTTAATGCATCTAACCAAACATAAGTGACGTGTTTTGGATCAAAATCTACAGGTATACCCCATTTAAATGTGGTTCTAGAAACACATAAATCTTGAAGTCCTGGTTCTAGGAAATTCTTTACCATCTCATTTCTTCTTGAAATAGGAAGAATGAAATCTGGATTGTCTTCAAGATGCTTTTTTAATCTATCTGCATATTTGCTCATTTTGAAGAAATAAGCTTCTTCTTTCGCAGGTTTAACTTCTCTTCCACAATCTGGACATTTTCCATCGACCAATTGACTTGAAGTCCAAAATGCTTCACAAGGAGTACAATACATACCCTCATAATATCCTTTATATATATCTCCCTTGTCATACATTTTCTTAAATATTTTTTGAACTTGTTTTTCATGATATTCATCAGTAGTTCTAATGAAGTTATCATAAGTAACATTAACAGAGTCAAAAATATTTTTAATTACTCCCGCAGTTTTATCAACATATTCCTTTGGAGTAGAAAATGCTTTCGCGGCTTTCTCTTCAATTTTTAAACCATGTTCATCAGTTCCAGTTTGGAAATAGACATCATATCCTTGTTGTCTTTTATATCGAGCAATTGCATCAGCCAAAATAATCTCATATGTATTGCCAATATGTGGTTTACCAGAAGCGTAAGCAATTGCGGTGGTAATGTAATATTTTTCTTTTTCCATAATTACATTTTCCTTTCTAAGATATTTTATATCTTTCTTTCAAATACTGCTAAATATTATCATATAAGTAAGATTATTTCAATAAAGAGCTAGTTTCGTTTTGATATTTAAAAAAATTGAAAAAAATTAAATCTTTATTTATAATAAAAAATATGAAAGATATTAAAGAAATCGTCGCTACAAACATTAGCGAATTGAGAAAGGCATCAGGATATACTCAAATCACCTTCTCAGAACAAATCAATTATTCAAACAAGACGGTCTCTAAATGGGAAAGGGGCGAATCGACACCTGATATTGAAACTCTTTTACAACTTGCATCTTTATTTGGAGTTTCACTTCAGTACTTTGTAGAGGAACATGATCAAAACGACAAGGTTATGAAGGCTAAAAGCCAAAAACCTAAACTTCAATTATGTATCAATCTTCTTGGTTGTGCATTTGTTTGGATTCTTGCTACCATTATTTTCTTATATAATGCGTGCTTCGTTACTCCACCTACTTTTGTTTGGCAAGTATTCGTTTGGGCAATACCGGCATCTTGCGCTTTACTTCAATTTTTCAATTTAAAATGGTATCACAACATCACATATGGTTTAGTTCTTTCCACGATATTTATTTGGACATTAATCGCTTCCATTTGTTTACAATGGTTAGAGCTTAATCTTTGGTTATTGTTTATTCTTGGCATCCCTGTCCAAGTTGTGCTTGTTTTATTTGTTTGGATGCAATACCTTTCAAGAAAACAATAATCAAAAATACTATTTATATAAAAAATCATTAAATATAAATTTTTT
>JALFBO010000167.1 GCA_022772105.1 Erysipelotrichaceae bacterium
TTTAGGTAGACACGCGAAATAATTAAATATATTCGCTTCTCCTAGATGGGATTTTTATATGGGAAGGAAACAAAAATATTCAAAAGATTTAAAGATTGAAATATGCAAAAAATATATTTCAGGTGAGAAAAGTGCTAAAGAACTATCTAATATTTATGATCTTGGAAGATATGGTGATAATTTAGTTTTTACCTGGGTAGAACAATATGTAAAGAATGGTTCATCAATTTTTGAAGAAAAACAAAGAAATACATCATATTCAAAAGAATTTAAGATTAACGTTGTAATTGATTATCTAAGTGGCAAAGGATCAGCACGTGAACTTGCTAATAAATATGGTATACCATCAAAAGCAACTGTGTTGAAGTGGATTTTAAAGTATAATAATCATATAGAACTGAAGGATTATACTCCTCAGAGTGAGGTATATATGGCTACTAAACTTAAAACCACTTTAGAAGAAAGAGTTGAAGTTGTTAAATACTGTCTTGATCATAATCGAGATATTAAAGGTACTGCTGCTCATTTTAATGGTAATTATGCTCAAATATATCAATGGGTAAGGAAGTATGAAAAGTTTGGTGAAGAAGGCCTTAAAGACAAACGTGGAAGAAAGAAACCAGAAACTGAACTGACCGAAATTGAAAAAGCACAACGTAGAATTGCTCAACTTGAAGCTGAAGTTGAAAGACAAAAGAAAATAAATGAACTATTAAAAAAAGTGGATGCTCTCGAAAGGAAATTGCTTTAAACCTTCCGAGAGCAAAACAAATATATGTCAAAAAGCAATCTAGAATTGAAACGTATGAGTTGATTAAATCACTTCATGAAGAATCTAATTGGGATATTAATTTTATGTGCGATGAACTAAAAATTTGTCGTTCATCATATTATAAATGGCTTAATTCAAAGCCTTCCCTAAAATTTATCGAAGATAACAGAATCATTTCTAAGATAAAAGAAATTGCTTCTTCTAATAACTCCTTATTCGGTGTTCTTGAAATGTATTATGCTTTACGAGCTCTTGGATATAAATGTGGTCATAATCGAGTCTATCGTTTAATGTGTATTAACGATATTAAATCTGCTTATCGTGCTAAACCTAAATATAACTTTAAGCATTCTACTCCCGAAGCTACTGCTGAAAATATTTTAGCTAGGGATTTTAACACATCCGGCCCTAACCAAAAATGGTGCACTGATGTAACAGAGATTGTCATCCCAGGTACAGATAAGAAACTATATATTTCAACTATGATTGATCTTTATGATAGATATCCAGTTGCCTTAGAGGTCTCTGAACATAATGATGCAAAACTTGCTAATGACACCTTGATTCATGCTCATGAAAAATATCCCGAATCAACTCCATTAGTTCATTCCGATAGAGGTTTTGCTTATACTAGAACAGCTTATCAAAATATACTAAAAGAATTTGGAATGACTCAATCCATGTCTAGAGTTTCAAAATGTATCGATAATGGAGTTTGTGAAGGATTCCAGGGACAGTTTAAAGATATGCTTTGGATTCTTTATCCAAATCTTAAAACTAAAGAAGAAATGATAAGTGCTATTTATGGTACTTTAGATTATTACATTAATCATTATCCACAAAAGAGATTAAATGGTAAGACAATAGCTCAAACAAGAAAAGAAGCATTATCCACAAATAATCCAATTCATTATAATATCCATAAATCAAATAAATATATTAAGTTCTGGGAAGACATAGAACTTAAGAAGCAGCGTGCGTTTGCTCAAATGAAAAAGGAAGAAAGTGCACTTTCTTCCTTTTAAAAGAATCAATTGTTTAATTATTTCCTTTGTCTACTTGACAAGGTATGCATTATTTCATTGATATCACCTTTTTTATTATATAATTTTTAAGACTTGTAACCAATATCGAAATTTAGCTACAAAAAAAAATAGGCACGCAAAATTTACGTACCTATTATTTCATCATAGTATAAACTAATTAAGCAACTTGAACGAATGCTAATGGAGCAACACGCCATTTGTTCTTAGAAACGTTTCTATCATAAACAGCTAGATAGACATC
>JALFBO010000124.1 GCA_022772105.1 Erysipelotrichaceae bacterium
TTTTATTAATCTTCTTTTTTCTCTTTTAATATTAATTCTGGTGCTTTATTAATTACTTTCATAGAAGAAGGAACGGAGTAAGTTAAAAAAACTGATGAGCCAATGGTTACATTATCTCCAATTACTGTATCTCCTCCAAGAATGGAAGCTCCTGAATAGATGGTGACATTATTACCAATGGTAGGATGACGTTTACTTCCTTTTAATTTTTGACCATCGGTCAAGCTTAAAGCTCCAAGAGTCACCCCTTGATAAATCTTTACTCTTTCTCCAATTATAGTCGTTTCACCAATTACTATACCAGTACCATGGTCAATAAAGAAGTAATTACCAATTTTAGCGCCAGGATGAATATCAATACCAGTTTTAGAATGAGCATATTCACTCATCATACGAGGTATTAAAGGTATTTTTAATTCATATAATATATGGGCGACACGATGCACGTAAATAGCGTAAAATCCAGGATATGTAAGAATTACTTCTTCATATGATTCACATGCTGGATCAGATTCATAGAACATTTCAATATCCTTAGATAATATATCTTTAACTTTATCTAAATGAGAAAAGAAATATTCTTCATCTTCTCTTGAAGAAGAAATATATGTTCTAAACAAATCTTTAGCTCTATTTAATACGCCATTAACATCATCTACTTTAGAAAAATAATTTGGATAAAAATAATCTTTAATACATTCTAAAAAATAGACAATAAGCGCTCTATTTGGTACATCTTCATATTTAATTTTCTTTAATTCCATTTTTATTTCCCCCTTAACAGGTCTTATACATTATATTTTATTCTTTTAAAAACTTAAAGTATAATTAATTCGCTTAAGTACTTACGCCTATTAATAACTATCATACAATGGGAAAAGCTTTTACCGATTGGAAAATTAATGAATTATTTCCACTTAGCAAACATCTTCCATATGCTTCAATATTCTTTGAAAGCCCTTTCAAAAAATTTTTTGTTGCAAAAAAAATATTTTTTACATATATTAATAGCATAAACGTTGAGAAGAAAGAGTACGTAGAAATAGTTTTGTAGAGAGTTGCGTTTTGGTGAAAAGCAATAAATGAAAGCTACCGAACATGGTCTTTGAGTTATATCTTTGAAACTAAGTAGGAGATATCGGGTCGCCCGTTATAGCAAAGAGTATGCAGAATTAATCTAAGTACTTATTAAGGTTACTTTATGTGAATAAGTAATGAATAAAGGTGGTACCACGGTAAAAAGTTTATTATCGTCCTTTGATGAAAATCAAAGGGCGTTTTTTTGTTATAAGGAGGTGTTATTAAAGTGGAAGAAGAAATATTTAGACTAGAACATATATATAAAAGTTTTGGTGATCATCCAGTTTTACAAGATATATCTTTAAAGGTTAACAAAGGTGATATATATGGAGTTCTAGGTTTAAGTGGTGCAGGTAAATCCACATTAGTAAGATGTATCAATGGACTTGAGAAATTCGATAAAGGTGAGCTTTATTATAAAGGTGAAAAAGTTGAATTCACACGTGAATATAAGCGTAAAGTTACGATGATATTCCAACAATTCAACTTATTACAACAAAGAAGTGTATTAAAGAATGTCGAACTTGCAGGAGAACTAATCAAAGATAAAGATAGAACTTCTAAAGCCAAAGAATTATTAAAACTTGTCGGCTTAGAAGATAAATTTGATTCGTATCCTTCACAATTAAGTGGTGGTCAACAACAACGTGTCGCTATTGCACGTGCTTTAATGACTGAGCCAGAAGTCCTTCTTTGTGATGAAGCTACATCCGCGCTTGATCCTGATACAACTAAATCAATTCTTGAATTATTAAAAAAATTAAATAAAGAACTTGGTTTAACAATCATCATCATTTCCCATCAAATGTCAGTGATTGAAGCTATTTGTAATAAAGTAGCAATTATTGATAAAGCACAAATTGTCGAAGATGGACCAATGCATGATGTATTCCTCTCTCCAAAAGCAAAAATTTCTAAAAAATTAATTTATTCAGGACACGTAAATACCAAATTAGATGATACGCGATTAATCAAACTAATTTTCAATGGAACAGTAGATGCTCCTATCATTACCAATATCATTCAAGATTGTAATATTCTTGTTTCCATTGTTTACGCTGATTCCAAAGTTGTTGATGATAAGATATATGGACAAATGATCTTCCGTTTACCTTATCACGATGAAGATATCGCAAAATTAAAAAAATACCTCGAATTAAAAGGTATTGATTACGAGGAGGTGTCTAAAGATGAACTTAGCTAATCTTCTATCATTAACTCTAGAAACACTATTAATGACCATCTTATCTACACTTCTTGCGTACTTGATTGGTTTACCAGTTGGGGTCATTCTCAACATAACCTCTAAAAATGGTATTAAGCCAAATAAGTATATTAACTTAGTCATAGGCACAATTGTTAATATACTCCGTTCTATACCTTGTTTGATTCTTGTAGTAATCTGTATGCCTTTAACTAGAGGTGTATTTGGTCGAGGTACAGGAGCTTGGTACACTATTCTTATCCCGCTATTTGTTGCAGCATTTGGTTTTGTTGCAAGAATGGTCGAACAGTCATTAAGCGAAGTACCAGTAGGCGAACTTGAAGCTGTCAAATCTTTAGGAGCTTCTTCATTTCAATTAATATATAAAGTACTTCTTCCAGAAGCACGTTCCTCACTGATTTCCGGTATTGCCGTATCAGCGGTATCAATACTTGGATATACTTCATTTGCATATAACATTGCAGGAGGCGGTTTAATCGCTGGTATATGGAGTTATTATTCGAAACACACAGGTGACTATTTTGCTTCTTTCTATTTCTGGGCATTAATCATCGTTGTAGTACTCATTGTACAACTCATTCAAGAATTAGGATTATTTATTTCAAAAAAATTAGATAAAAGGAGAATATTAAAATGAAAAAATTAAACTTATTTGTATTATCAATTGCTTGTATTGGAAGTGCCTTATCATTCGCTTCATGTGGTTCTTCTAGCAAAACTATTTCTGTATGTGCATCAGAACAACCTCATGCTGAAGTATTAAAAGAAGCATGTGCAGATTTATTAAAAGAAAAAGGCTACACATTAAAAGTTAAAGTTCTTGATTGGACTCAACAAAATGATGCAGTAGCTAACAAAGATTATGATGCCAACTATTTCCAACATATCCCTTACTTACAAACATTTGAAGGAAAAGGTGATAAAGAATTAGTGGCTACTTGTAAAGTACACTATGAACCTTTAGGAATTTATAAAGGTAATGGCACAAAAGATAATTTACTAGATGGTAAATCATTTGAAATCTGTGCTGATACATCAAATGCAATTAGAGCTTTACAATTACTTGAAGCTAAAGGCGTATTAACTGCAGAAGATTTAGCTTCCGCAGTAAACGATGAAACATTAACATTTGATACTACATTCACATCAGCAAGTGGAGTCAAAATTACATTGATTGCCGAAGAATTGTTAGTGGCATCTAAGAACGATTATGATTTTGCTTGCTTACCATGTAACACCGCGATTACTGGTAATGTTTCTTCCGACCTTCAAGTAGCAAAAGAAGATGATCCTGCTCAAGTATCCGCGAAAGCAAATGTTCTTGCAGTTAGAAAGAACGATTACTTAAATAACCAAAACTATAAAGCAAAAATTGATGCTTTAACTGATGTATTATTAAGCGATGCTGTTTCTTCTTATGTAAAAACAAAATATCTAGGTGCAATCACATGTGATGCATCTTCTCAAATTGATTTACGTTCTACAATTAAATAAGGAAAATAAATTTTAAAAAAGAAAAATCACTCCTTTTATTTATTCGTACCGATAAAGTGGTATATTAAAAATAAGAGGAGGATTTTTTTATGTCTAAAGTTGAAACATTATATCTAAAATTTATAGATGGGAATAAAAGACGAGTCGATGTTTATCTACCAAATGGTTATAATAATAGTAAGAAATATAAAGTAATTTATTTTCATGATGGGCAAAATATTTTCTTCGATAGCGAAGCAACTTATGGTACATCATGGAAAATTAAAGATATATGCGATGAACATTCTTATCCATTTATCATTGTAGGAATATATAACGGCAACGAAGAAAGACTAAATGAATATGCTCCTTTTTTAGTAGACGCAGATCCTAAAGAAGCAAAAAAATATAATTGGACTAAGGCTCTTGGTCAACTCTATGCTTCTTGGATTGTAGAGACGTTGAAGCCTTATATTGATTCTCACTATTCAACACTTAGCGATTTTTCCTCTACCGCGATATGCGGATCATCTATGGGTGGAGTTATGTCTTCTTTTATGGGTGCAAAATATAGTAATGTTTTTAAATATGTAGGGGTATTTTCTTTAGCATCTTGGTACAATGAAAAAGAGCATCTTAACTACATAGCTCAAAGTAAACCAAACTTAAATCAATGTTATTTTGTATATGTAGGAACAGAAGAAAATAGTATCCCTTTTTATGAAGGAATGAATAAAATTTATCTATCATGTACATCTTCTTACCTCCATACTTTAGAAACTTTAGGATTTGATAACGAACACTTAATGTTTGTTTTAGGTCAAGGTGAAGAGCATAACGAAGCAAGTTGGTCTCACCACATTAATAATTTCTTAAAACTAGTTAATAAAATCTCTCGATGAAGCATTACGCTTCATCTTTATATTAAACCAATTAAGGATTCATCACATTATCACTATATATAAACATTCTAGATTAAATTATCTTTGTAAATTCTATTTTTTTGATAACGCTTCTATAAGAGCATCAATATCGTTATCAAATAGTTTTTCGATATTTTCTTCAATTATCCCAATAGGATAGTCCCACCATTTAAGCTTCAATAATTTTTCGATTGTTTCATCGTCAAAGCGTTTTTTTATTACTCTACAAGGATTACCAACAGCAATTGTATATGATGGAATATCTGATCCTACAACTGAATTTGCACCTATAATTGCACCATCTCCTATATGGACACCTGGTAAAATTGTAACGTTTTGTCCAATCCATACATCATTACCAACAACTGTATCTCCTTTTATTGGCATATTCTCTAAAGAAGGTGTATGTTTTTGCAATTCTCTAGAAAAAATATTAAAAGGATATGTAGTTAAACCATTCATAAAATGATTAGCACCATTCATGATAAATTCGACCCCTGAACCTATTTGGCAGAATTTGCCAATGATTAACTTATCTCCTATAAAATCATAGTGATGGGTAACGTGCTTTTCAAAAAGATCAGCACCCCTTTTGTCATCATAATAAGAATAATCACCAACAATAATATTCGGATTAGATACACAATTCTTTATATAGCATATTTCCTCAATTTCAGGATTTGGATATTTAGCATCTTTTCTTAAACCAGACAATTTATCTCCGCAAACTGGATCCAAACCAAGTTCAGGTTTAGATAATCCATATAGTTCGATAAGCCTAGCAATTTTGTCATAGCTCATTTCATTAATCCCTTCTTCGATTTTATTAATAGTAGACCTAGAAGTATAACCTAATGAATCCGCCATAGCTTGTTGGGACATTTTGTTTCTGATTCTTATATCTTTAATTTTCTTTCCAAATTCTTTCTTGTCCATAATCTACAAACGCTCCTTTATTAACTCTAAAATTTCTTCATCTTCCATTTTAGTCAATGCAAAAACTCTCTTACCTGCATAATTTAATGAGGCGCCTAAATGATATAAATCTTTTTCATCAATCACTAAGAACCTATCATGAAATTTATCAATAACAAAAGTGGTGCACAATCCGTATTGCGCATTGAAATCAATTATATCTTGATTTGATAATTTAGCTTTTGACGAATGATAAATCGTCAATGATACTCCATTTTTTTTGCATTTAAAAAATTCTAAGGCTTTAATATCAGCGTAGGCATCAATAAGAACTATAGAATTTTTTGCTTTTGTAATAAGCTTAGAAATAAACGATTTAGCGTCAAAAATCTCTCCATCGAAGAATATTTTCTCTTTTTCTATATTTGTTGTTTCTAAATTGGTAAGACGTTTGTCGATCGATTCAACTTTGTTTATAAGGTTCACGTAGTTCTCATTAGTGATTAATGTTCTTTTTTCGTTGATGACATAACCTTTGAGTAAATATTCTTTTAAAATTGTGTTTGCCCATTTTCTAAATAAAATGCCGTTTTTGGATTTGACTCTATAACCAACAGAAATAATGACATCTAGGTTATAATATTCAGTATAATGAATTTGCCCATTTATCTCATGTGCATTTTTTGCACACGAGGTCGCTTTTTCAATTTCACCTTCTTTGTATATATTTGAAATATGCCTTGTTATTACTGATCTATCTCTTTGAAAAAGAATTGACATATCATCCTTTGAAAGCCAAACAGTATCTTCGTTAGGTGATACATTAACATCTATTTCGATATTATTTTCTCTAAATTTTACAATTTGATAATTTGACATAAATATTTTCCTCTTATTTATTGTAAATATAGCATTTAACAGCAAATGAATCTACATAATCAACATAAAATCGTAATCCATTTTCGAGTCAACTCTTAGGGCTAAACTCATTAATAATTTTTTTATCCCTGACGGGCTTAATTCTTAGATGAAAACTATTAGGGATTTTTATAAATAATAGATTGTCTTTGCTTTTAACTTTGCGCTCTTTAGTAAATATAGAATTTTTAACATTACGTTACAATTCAACTTATCACTGAATAAATTTTCCGTTTACGTCAAAAATATTCAGTGAAGGCTTTTTAATATTTTGTTCTATAAAATAAATGTGCTATCCATCCCACCCCTAAAGGAGTGGACTTTCCGCACTATTATTTGTAAATAATCATTTCTAGCAATCATGTTTTCCCTTCTAACTAAAATTTTTGCAAGTTCTTGCATTTTTATAATCTCGATTTTTCAAAAGCTACTCCTTATATCGAAGAAGGATTCTCTAATTTTTTGAATGATTGGGATTCACCATTTTTAACTTTACTTTCCATCCTTAGGAAGTAATGTTAAAAAAAATCAAAAAGCTAGGCATGTTTAGGTATTAACCTATTTGTGTCTAGCTTTTATATCCCCATTATTTATTTATTTGTAATAATATTTAATGTACAATATGGATTTTCTTTAGCGTTAACTTTCTCTTCTTTAGAAATAATTATTCCTTCTTCATTGATAACAAAAGTGGTTCTAACTATTCCCATATATTTTCTTCCATACATACTCTTTTCTTGATATACTCCATAATCATTTAAGACTTTAGTACTTTCATCCGATAAAAGAATGAATGGGAAATCGTACTTGTCTTTAAATTTCTTATGAGAGGAAGAAGAATCTTTAGAAATACCAATTATTACGGCATTCTCTTTTACAAATTCTTCATACAGTTCCTTAAAGCCTAAAGCTTGTGAAGTACATCCTGATGTATTGTCTTTTGGATAAAAATATAGAACTACTTTTTTACCCAAATAGTCTTTCAAAGAATGTGGCACACCATTTTCATCATTTAAAGTAAAGTCTGTTGCTCTTTCGTTAATATTATTCATTTTCATTTCCTTCTTTCTTTTCTATGCTATCACATTTTTTTACAACTCGATCATATAAAGTATATAGATATTGGGTCTTATTTTCCAAAAAGTAATAGTGCCTAATATAAGGAATAAGTAAGACAAGTAAAGCTAACGCAAGAATAAATAGAAGATTTTGAAAAGATACCGCAAAAGATAGAACAATTCCTTCAAGCAAAGCAAAAAGAACCATAACAATAAGATGAACTAAACGTTCATGTTGAAAAAAAGATATTTGAACTTTAATTTCTTCTTTTTCTTTTTGCCAGAATAACTCATCTTTTTCTTCTTTCAACAAATTTTCCAAATATGCAATATACGCTAACATTCTTTTTCTCATTTTATTTTCCTCAAATACTATAATATCACAAAAAAATATGAAATAATAAGAATAACCAAAGAGGTGAAATTATTATGGCAAAAAAGAAAAAATTGGATGATGATTTTGAGGTAGATGAAAATGGCTATATTATTACTGAATCATATGATCCAAAATATAAAGAAAGAATGAAGGACTATGTTCCTTCTAATCAAACTAGTCCATATAACGAAAGAAAAGGTAATGAAAATCACATATATGAATATGACGATGGTTCATCTAGTGAAGAGGTAAGAAAAGACCATACTTATGAATATGATGATGGCTCCACTAGTGATGAAGTCCGTTCTGACCATGTCTATGAATACGATGATGGTTCATCTAGTGAAGAAGTAAACCCAGATCACGTATATGAACAAGATGAGGAAGAAAGAATCATTGTTAAACCATGTTCCATATTTGTTAATAGTAAAAAGCAAATTCATCCTTTAATCATAGTTTATATCGTACTAGTATTCTTTTCTTCTGCACTAATAAACACGCTTATCCCACTTATTATTGAGAGTTTGGAAGTTAATGATACTTTTCTTTCTTCTGATATACTACTTGCCTTCACTTTTGCGTTCAACGCTATTTTATTGATTGTACTTACTCTTACATTAGTTCATCTTACTAAAAAAAGACATACTGATGAGGTGCTTGGAACTGTAATATCATATCAACATACTCATAGTTCGAATAAAAATATGTATGCTCCAAAAATTGCTTATGAATATAATGGAAAGAAATATTTATATGTTGATAATGTGTATTCATCAAAAGTCCCTATGGGAGAAGTAAAACTTCATGTTAATCCATCTGATCCTATGGACGTATTTTATCGTTCAAAAGCAAGTACGATAATTATTTTTATTGCTATAGCACTTATTTGTATTTCCATAGTTGTGGGAATTGGTAGATAATCTATATTAAATTTTGATTCACTTACGAGAGGAAATATTATGAAAGATAAACTTAAATTGTTTTTTAATAGATTAGGAGCAAGTTGTTCAAAAGCATCTTCTTGGATACATGAGAAATTCTTCTATCTATTATCACATCATGATTTTTATATATGCTTTGTTATTATAACTATTCTTTCATGTGTACTTCGTTATTCAGTATTTGATTGTATCCGCGGTGATTATACTAATTTTCTAAAGCCATGGTATAAGACAATTTACGAAAATGGAGTTTCTGCCTTAGGATATACCATTGGAGATTATACTCCCGCTTATTATTACTTGTTATATATTATTTCTTTATTCAAATTTGATCCTGAATCAATGCAGGTTCTATATGGAATTAAATATATTTCATGTATCTTTGATTTCTTACTTGCTGTATTTGTCTATTTTATCGTTGAAGAAATTACAAAAAGTAAACACAAAGCATTAATTGCCTATATCGGAGTAAACTTTGGAATTACTATCTTTTTAAATTCTGCATTATGGGGACAATGCGATTCTATATATACTGCGTTTATTGCCATGTCTTTATATTATTTACTAAGAGGTAAGCAAAGAAAGTCTTTAATTTGTTATGGTGTTTCTTTTTCCTTCAAATTACAAGCGATATTCATTTTACCGCTATATATCATATTGTTTTTAAGGAAGAATTTAAAATTTAGATATTTCATTTATATTCCTCTTGTTTATCTTTGTTTTGCCCTTCCTTCTTGTATCGTTGCCCCTAACTTCTTTGTTCGCCTTGGTGATATCATGATGGTTTATATCAATCAATCAGCAAATTCTTATCAACAGCTCACTCTAAATGCTGGTTCATTATATGGATTAATCTTCACCAATTTTAAAGAAGAAAAATTTATTTCCGCTTTTAGTGTTCCTCTTGCCATTGCTCTTATTGGAACTTTCATCTATTTTATCTATCGTAGTAAAGAGGAATTTAGTAAAACTACCTATGTTAAAATTGTTACCTTATTTGCTTTAGTTTTCCCATATTTACTTCCACATATGCATGAAAGATATTTCTATGTTGCCGATGTAGTTATTATTGTATATGCGATATTAAACCCTAAGAAAATATATGTGGCAGCTTGTGCATTAATTAATTCTCTAATTGGTTATATGGCTTATTTATGGGGTATTTCTTTTATCCCTCTTGCAGGTGATTCATCCCGTTCTGCTTCATTTAGATTTGGAGCTTTATTATATCTTATAGCTATAATCGTTGTATCATACGATCTATTTAAAGAGATTTACCCTCACGGACTAGATGATCAAGAAAAAGAAGAAGAAAATATTCCTTGTTAAGAAAAGGAATATAATCATTTATTAGAATTATTTATTCATCAAAAAAACATCAAAAGTTTTTGCTTTTGATGTTTTTCATTTTTGATTAATTTTATTGTAGTTTTAGAAAGTAATTGGAGATTATAATTATAAAAAGATAAGATTAAATATTATTATTTGGTGAAATTGTGTTTATAGTTGCACTATTATTGCGACGATTTAATAATCGTTGCAAAATCGTTGAAACAAAAACGGTATACCGTAAAAACCATGCGAAATATTAACGTAAATACATATACTTTATTATTAATAATTAAAATATAATCTATTAAGTTAGAAATAAGTAGATGGTAAAAAAATGCTATTTTGAATAAATGTGACTATGTATTAGTGAATTTTT
The DNA here is from genome assembly GCA_022772105.1 of Erysipelotrichaceae bacterium. Classification (GTDB taxonomy): domain Bacteria; phylum Bacillota_I; class Bacilli_A; order RFN20; family CAG-449; genus UBA3210. The sequence goes on from JALFBO010000124.1 coordinate 10,618, forward strand.
TAGCGAGAAAAATGCTATTTTAATTGGATGAATAAAATTAAAAGGTGCAATTAATAGTACAAATAATATTGATAAAAGGTGCAATTAATTATATAATATGGCTAGTGGTGATGAATATGTATAGAAAATATATAGAAGATTTAATCAAATGGAAAAATAGTTACAATCGAAAACCTTTAATGGTTTGGGGTGCTAGACAAGTAGGAAAAACTTATCTTATCAAAGAGATTTT
>JALFBO010000161.1 GCA_022772105.1 Erysipelotrichaceae bacterium
TTACGTGGATTTTCTTTATCTTTTTCTATCGACATTATTTGAACAAATTTATCTTCATCTTGCTCTATAATTCCAAGTAATTCTTGATTATAAACTTCAGCGTATTTCTTAGCTTCATCTTTCATTTTTTCACCAGAATAAGTTCCAAGTAATTCTTTAGAAAAATATTTAACTTTATCTAAGTCAAATAAAGCGCCATCTTGTGACATCTTATCGAAAGAGAATGTAAAATCACGATACGTTAATGTTGGATTTTGTATTTGCCATTCTTCAAAATTAGAATTAGCAATTGTAAATAAATATGTCTTAAATGCATCTATTGGATATCCATCTTGTAAGAAGAAAGAACATGCTGCTTCATTATCTTTTCTTTTGGATAATTTTCTTCTATTTCCATTATCAAGCTTCATAATTACGGGAAGGTGTGCATATTTTGGAGCTTCCCAATTCATTGTATTAAATAAATCTAAATGGATTGGTAAAGAGGATAACCATTCTTCTCCACGAGTAACAATCGTAGTTCTCATAAAATGATCATCGCATAAATGAGCAAAATGATAAGTTGGTAGTCCATCACTTTTTAAAATGACGATGTCTTGATCATTTTCAGTTAAGGAGAGATGACCACGAATTAAATCATCGACTTCAACTTTATTGTTGTGATCACCTAATGATTTAAATCTAATCACATATTTTTCTCCAGCTTTTATACGTGCAATTTGTTCTTCTAAAGATAAATTTTTACATTTTGCATACTCTCCATAGTATCCAGTAATCTCTTTTCTTTTTTCTTGTTCTTCACGTAATGCTTCTAAATCCTTTGGAGAGCAAAAACAAGGATACGCTCTACCTATTTCAATCAAATGTTTTATGACTGTTTTATAAATATCCGCTCTTTGGGATTGTTTATATGGACCATATTGTCCCTTCTCTTCATCTCCTAAGTATCCCTCATCTGGAATAACACCAAAAAGTGCAAGTTGATCAATTAATTCTTTTCCTGAACCTTGAATTTCTCTTTTAGTATCAGTATCTTCTAAACGAACATAAAAAATACCATTTGATTGGTTAGCTACTTTTTGAGAAATCATAGATGTGAATAAACTTCCTGTATGTAAAAATCCAGTTGGAGAAGGCGCAAAACGAGTTACTTCTGCTCCTAAAGGTAAATCTCTCTTTGGATATAGTTTTTCATAATCTTCGATCGTTTTATAAATATCTGGGAAAATTAAATCCGCTAAATCTTTATTTGTGTACATTGAATCCTCCTAAAATCAATTATATCAATAAATTGATATCGTAGATATTGCATATCTATTTTATCACGTAAAGACAATATTTCTATATATTTGTTTTGTTATTTAAAAATTCTTATATATGCACTTATCTATCACTAAGTGATAAAAATTATTCCTTAACAAAAAATGAAGTCATAACTTTTGTCTTAAAAATATAATTTTTAATTGAAATAGATGTGTGTAAATGTTATCATTAAGTGCGATAACTCAAAAGTAAGACATTTACGGAGGTTACTATGGATAAAGTATTAAAAGCAATTAGCAATTTTTTTAAGAAGATTTGGGAATGGGTTAAAAATACCGCTTGGGTTCAACCAGTATTGATTGTTTCTTTAATCTTCGCAGTTATTTTTTCAATTAATCCAATTATTAAAGGTGTTAAGAGTGCCTTAAATAGCGGAAATAAAGATGGAGCTTTCTATAAAGCTCATAGCAAAGACTTTAATGAAAAGAATTTCCTTGCTCTTAATAACGAAGAATGTATAGCAATTTTTGTTAATTTAGAAGATTCAGGTAAAGAAACAGCATATTCTTATGAAAAATTCGTTAAAAATTTCTATTCACAAACAGATAACGCAAAGATTTATGTGTTCAATACAGGTTATAAAGATAACGATAAAAAAGAAAAAGAACGTATCGAGACTTTAATTGACACACGCATTCATGATACATATGCTGACTTATATAATTATAATTTACCAACAGATAAATTTAACTATGATATTAAATATTCTGGATGGGATTCAAATGGTGAAAACGAATATTTACAAGGTAATTTCGATAAAACATTAAACAATCCAACTTTTGTTAAATATAAAGATGGTAAGCCAATTGACATAAGATTTGATTTATCATCATATAAAGACAAGAACGATAAACCAATTAATGAAGTCACAGTTCTAGTTGACTTATGGAATGGTGGAAATAAAAACTAAGCGTGAAGCTTAGTTTTTTTCATACTCAATATTATTTCTTAAGCACCATTTGATTGCAATGTTCTTTAAAGAATCAGCGACAAACTTTTCATAATCTTCCTTAAGATTTAATTCTAATAAAGCCTTTTTAAATCTTTCTTTTCGTTTGTACCCTGAAAAAGAACGAGTCAATTTAGGATAGATATTTTTATCTTTATGATAAGAATCAATATAGGCTCTAATTAATTGATTATTACTTACTGGATTTTTAATGTAGATAAATCTTTTATCCTCGTCTTTTAAACATTCATATAGTCTTTTAACGCGATTGCTTCTAGATAAAAGAAGTTCTAATTTGTTAGGATAATGCTCATTAACTTCTAATTCATACTCGTCTTGCAAAAAGAAGAATCTAAATTCATCATTAACTTTATCATAATATGCAAAACGATCTTCAGAAGCATATTGAGTTGGTTGTGTGTTTTTTAAAACTTCAATTACTTTATTAATATTCATAGGAATTCCCTCAATCTTTTAAATCATATAATAAATTATATCACATAACAAAACGGGGTCAATTACCTATCTTTTCACTATTTTTGCGTCGTATTTGGTTTCATTTTGCCATAGCAGATATTTTCTTCCTCTTGGCTATATGTTGAATAATACACAGGTCGAGGAATATAATGATGAACATGCTTAATATTAACTGGACATATAATTGGTTGTTCCACATAATAGCAATAATTCTTGATACATTCTCTTGGTTCTAGAACTATTGGTTCACATTTACATGGACACGAACATTTCCTTTCGTACATAAAAAAACCTCCTAATCACCATAGAATATGCAGGAGGCTATATTTTGTTTATTGTTACTTCTTATTTTTTTGAAACATTTCTACTACAGAATGAGGAACTAAAGGAGAAATATCCACATTTGATTTATAAAATTCTTTAATTGTAGAAGAAGAGATAAACCCTTTTCCAGTTGACGCCATCATAAACACTGTTTCAATAGATGAATCAGCATATTCATTCGCAGCCGCTAATTGGAATTCAAATTCAAAATCGGTAACCGCACGTAGCCCTCTAACAATAACATTTGCGCCTAATTCTTTAGCTTTTCTTACTATTAAATCAGAAGTAAATACCACTTCTACATTATAAAAAGAGGCACATGCTTCTTTCATCATATGAATGCGTTCATCTATAGTAAAAAAGTATTTCTTTCCTGGATTAATAGCTACACATACAAATAATTTATCAAATACTTTTGCTGCTCTTCTAATAATATCTAAATGACCGTTAGTAACCGGATCAAAACTTCCTGGATAAATTGCTATCTTCATTTCTACCTCCATAAAATCGTGACATGAACTATGCCATATCGATAATGTTTTGTTTTTGTAAAACGAGCATCGTCTTCAAAAGGAAAATCACTTTCTAACACGATTATACCATCTTTTGAAAGTCTTTGCTCTTTTAGTAAATAAGATATTACTTTTTCATAACTATCTTTTTCTTTATAAGGAGGGTCAAGAAACACTAAAGAAAATATTTCATTAGAATTTTGTAAATATAACATATATTCACTTTTGATTACTTCTGTTTCTTCTTCTATTTTTAGCAATCTAATGTTTTCTTTTATTGTTTTTATCGCTTCAAAATTATTATCAACAAAGACGCATTTTTCTGCACCACGTGATAAAGCTTCTAACCCTAAAGCACCAGATCCTGCAAACAAATCAAGAACAGTTCTATTTTGAATGAAGAAGCCTAAAGAAGACATCAATGCTTCTCTAACTTTATCCATAGTAGGGCGAGTGGAAGTAACATTAGGTTGCTTTAATATTAAATGACGATATTTCCCCGAAACAATTCTTATCATAAATCTAGCCTCTTTTATTTTGAAGAACAAGAGGAAGAAGAAAAAGGTTTAGTAATTTTATTTAAGAGCGCATACTCTAAATATCTTAAAGGTTCATTCACTTCTTGTAAGCATTCATAATATTTCTTTACTAAAGGGTGCTCATCTAACTTCTTCTTTGCTTCAAATAATTCTTTTTGTTTCATTTTCGAAATAGGGGATGTTTCTTCCTCATGATTCAACAATGAAGAATATTCTCTTTCTAATCTCTTTAATTCCTCACTGAGTCTAATAACTTCTTCATCATTTTCTAAAAGATTATTTAATTCTTTCAACTTTTCTCTAGAAGGATCATTCTTTAAAAGATTACTTATTTCTTCAATTTGTTCATGAATATCTTTCATCGTTATCACCGCTTTAATTATAGGGTTAGAGCAATTCTTTTGCAAGTGCAACCATCATGCTTAAATCTTCGATTCGATCTGATAAGTGCTTTCTTCTTTTAGTTTTATATTCTTCTTCAAATTCTTTAAATAAAAAAGGATTATAAGATAGAGCACGATGAAAAGAAGGATTCTCTCTTAAAAAAAGAAACATATCCTTATTTAAATCCATCTTTAGAATCAAATCATTTCTCACTAATCATCATCCTTAATAAATGAAGTATTCTTTTTTCTTGAAGGCTCTACAGAAGTTACTTCCGAAATAACATTTAAAATCTTTTTCATGGAATTTAAACCTTCTGCGACCTTATCAATATCTACACCCTTAAGAGCGTCAAAAAAAGAAGTGATGGTACTTGCAGTTTCCTCTTCATTTTTACTTTCATTCATATGCTTTAAAAAGACAGGATCCTTTTCACCATTTTGTAAATAACGATCATAAAGTTCTTGCCATGTGTAATCTTTATTGTCCACTAAAGTCTTTAGCGATGGATTATTAGCAATAAACTTTTGAAATTCTTCCATTCTATTCATATATATCACCAATACATCATATGAGAAGGAAAAGAAAAAGATTATTCTTTTTGTTTCATTTATGAAACTCTTTCATACATTATAGTAGTTAGGAGGTGCTTTCTAATGTATTACTATGGTCCAAACTATGCATATCCACAAGGAGGATACGCTTATCCTTATTCGGGAAATAATTCTTCTTGGGGTGGCGTATTTGCAATTATCCTTGTTCTATTTATCTTACTTGTCATCATCGGTGTAGGATTTAACCGAAACTACAATCAAAATACTTGTTGTGGAGGGTTTTAATTAACCCTCTTTTTTACGGATTTTAGGTATAAATTATTTTAAAATTCACTTAGGTTTGATAATATATCTTTGCAGGTGATAAATTATGTTGAAAATTGTAAAAGATAATGTAGCAAGCCTACGTGAAAAAAGTGAATTAGTCACTCTTCCTTTATCAAAAGAAGATGAAAATTTATTAAAAGAAATGGTTTCTTATTTAAAGAAATCTCAGGATGAAAAATATTGTCAAAAGCATCATATAAGAGCAGGTGTAGGTCTAGCCGCTCCTCAAATCGGTGTCAACAAAAGAATGTTTGCCATCTATTATACCAAAGAAGATGAAGTGGTAGAATACGGATTAGTCAATCCTAAAATCATTCAAAATTCAATGAAAAAAGTTGCTCTTAAAGGAGGAGAAGGATGCTTATCAGTCGATGAAGATCATAGCGGATTTGTATATCGCTATGACAAGATTGTCATGAAAGCTTACGATGTTGTATCTAAAAAAGAAGTTTTAATCAAAGCTAAAGGATATGACGCTATTGTCCTTCAACACGAATATGATCATCTAGATGGAATCCTTTATTATGATAGAATCAATAAGAAAGAACCAAATAAAGAAATTCCTAATTCATACTTAATATAAAAGAGAGTCCTTTTTTAGCGAAAAAAGGGCTTTTATTAAGACAATATTCTCTTTATTTTTAATATAAACTATATTATACTAAAGAAAAGAGATCGATAACGATAATATTTAGAAAGGTTTATTTTTGGTATGACAACAAAAACAAATTTTATTTCTTCGCCAGTACGTATATTCGCCCTAGGGGGACTTGGTGAAGTTGGTAAAAACACATATATTGTGGAAGATGATGATACATTAGTCATCATCGATGCAGGAGTATTATTTCCTGAACAAGGTTTTTTAGGAATTGATTATGTAATTCCTGATTATTCATATTTAAAAGCGAATAGTAGTAAAATTAAGGCTTTATTCATTACTCATGGTCATGAAGACCATATTGGCGCTATTCCATTTTTACTTCAAAACGTCAATATTCCAGTCATTTATGCTCCTCGTCTTGCAGCGGCTTTAATAAAGAATAAATTAGAAGAGCATCGTCAATCAACTAGAGTTAAAATTGTTGAATATAATGAGGATTCATTAATCAGTGTAGGAAGTTTTAGTTTCTCCTTTTTCCGCGTCACTCACTCTATCCCAGATTCTTATGGAATTAGTGTTGATACGCCTCAAGGAAGAATCGTTACTACTGGTGACTTTAAAATTGACTTAACACCAATTGGTCCTGATATTTCTTTAAGTAAGATTACTCGTCTTGGAGATGAAGGAATCGATTTATTATTATCAGACTCTACCAATGCAGAAAAAGAAGGATATACTCCTTCTGAATCAAGCGTTGCCGGTGCGATTGATGAAATATTCAAGATTACTTCCCAACGCTTAATTATTTCTACCTTCTCATCCAACGTTTCACGTTTATCACAAATCACTGATTCATGTATAAAATATAAACGTAAAATTCTTGTCATAGGACGTTCTATGGAAACTGCTTTTAAGATTTCCCGCGATTATGGATATATAAAAGCTCCTGATTCTCAATTCATTACTGCGGATCAATTAAAAGATTACAAAAATAGAGAAATTGCAATTATTTGTACTGGTTCTCAAGGTGAGCCAATGGCGGCTTTAAGTCGTATTGCTTCAGGAACCCATAATCTTATTAAGATTATTCCTGGGGATACTATCGTCTTCTCTTCCAGCGCTATTCCAGGTAATACTATTTCAATTTTAAAAGTATGTAACGACTTACAAAAATGTGGCGCTAATGTAATTACTAATTCAGTATTTACTAATCTCCATGCTTCAGGTCACCCTTCTAAACATGAACTAAGACTAATGTTAAAACTAGCTCGACCAAAATACTTCATGCCAGTACATGGTGAATTACATATGTTAAAGATTCATGGATTACTTGCAGAACAAATTGGTATTCCAAAAGATAATATCTTTATCTGTGGAAATGGTGATGTATTAGAATTATTCCATCACGAAGTCACAAGAAGTTCCAGAAGAGTGGAAGCTGATAATATCTATATCGATGGTAAAGATGTTACTGGTCTCTCTACCGCGGTTATTTTAGACCGTAATATACTTGCAGACGATGGTATGGTCGCAGCTTTAATTGCTATTGATTCTCGTTCTAATGAAGTACTTGCTCTTCCTGAGATTATCACCAAAGGATTTGTCTATCCTGATGAAAAATCTATCGCTATGATCAATGAATCAAAAGTAATTTTAAAAGATGCTATATCAGAAATCATGAAGAGAAAAACAACATTTGGTGAGATTAAAAATGTCGCTAAATCCGTTTTATCAAGTTATTATTTTAAGCATACTCATCGTAATCCGATGATTATTCCACTTATTATGAATAAACTAGAAGAGAAATAATATGGTCATACTTGCAAGTAAATCACCTCGAAGAATTACTCTTCTTAAAAAAATATTTCCTTCTTTTGAAATTATGCCCGCGGATATTGATGAATACTTATATCCAGAAGATCAACTCTCTTTAGTAAAAGCTAAAGCGATTTCCTCTTCTTACCCATCCGCTTTAATATTATCCGCGGATACCTTGGTAATAAAGAATAACAAGGTATACGGAAAACCAAAAGATGAAGAAGACGCAAGAAGAATGCTTCATGAACTTTCTTCTTCCATGCATGAAGTCAAAACTTATTATTCTATCGTTTTAGAAGAAAAAGGAATCTGTCTAACTAGATGCGTAACGTCAAAAGTATATTTTGCTCCTTTAAATGATGAACTAATTGAAGCATACATCGCAACTAAATCTCCTCTTGATAAAGCGGGAGCTTATGGAATTCAAGATAAAGATTTTCCTTTAATCGATCATATTGAAGGAAGCTATGATAATATCGTAGGCTTTCCTATTGAAGAGATTAAACAAGATTTAATTTCTCTTGGGCTAATTGATTAAACAAAAAATTACCACCTCCGTATTTTATAATGACGGAGGTTTTTTTATGTTTCCTACATTTTTTCCTTACTCGTGGAGCGACAATGATATAAACACATATTTTAAAATTCATAATGAAGAACGTTTAGGTGGTGTCATTCTACCTTTTTTAGGTGGAGTGCTTCTTGGAGGTCTTTTTCTTCCTCGCCCTTCTACTTATGTTCCTGTTAAAACTATTCCTTACTATGGTCCTATAGGTCCTTATTACCAACCACCTTTTTTAAATAATTATGTAGATAGTTCCCCTCAGCAAGGGTAAAAAAAACACATTAGATAATAATGTGTCTTTTCTTATCTATTGATATAAGAAGCAATTTCCTCACTTAAAGAACCAACTAGTAATGTTACTTTTGTCGACATCTTAATTATTGATGATACACCTTGTTCTTTAATCTTTTCTTCATTTAAAAGAGCGTAATCATTAAGCACAACGCTAAGTCTAGATCCTTTAGCCTCGGCGCTTACAATATTTTCTTTTCCACCTAAACATTCAACAATAATACTGATAGTAGAGGAAATTTCTTTATCTATTTCTTTGTTTTTCTTTTTGACTTTTAAAACGCATACTAATACGCCAATTCCGACAATTACAGCAATAAGAACAACGCACAAGACGATAAATAAAACTAAATTTTCATTAATTAATTGAAATAATTTTTCCATATTCCTTACTCCTACTAAACAATAAATGAACTTCTCAAACGATCGAAATAATCTCTTTTTTTAGTATTTAACAATCTTACTTTCTTATTAGATAATGAAATTGTTAATTCCATATTATTAGAAGATACGATAGTATCGAAAAGATTATCATATCCAATAATACAATTAAAGAAATTACCACTTACTTTAATTACATCTTTTTCTCCTAAAACTAATGGGGATTTTAAAGAGCGATAAGCATTATGATTAATTCCGGCAACCTCACTCATAATAATCGTCTCCATATTAGGATTAATAAGAGGACCATTTAAGCTATGATTATAACCAGATGAACCTAATGAAGTAGAAAAATTCAAACCATTTCCATGATATTTTTCAAGAAGTTTATCATTTATGTAAATTTCACTTTTCATTGTTTTATATGGGCTTTCAATGCGCACTTCATTCATCGCATAATACATTTTTTCTCCACTTTTTAAGCAAAGAAGTGATACTTCATCAACAATATGCTTACAAGACACAATCGCGCTAACAATCTCATCCTCATCAGAAGCAAGATAATCGCATAAAAATCCTAATTTTCCAGTATGGATGCCCACGATTATAACTTTATCTAACATATTTTCATATTTATGTAAGCTTCTTAATAATGTGCCATCTCCTCCAACAGAAATGACATAGTCTGGATTCTCTTCATCTTCTTGTAGACCTTCATCTATCAAACGTTTTCTTAGAGATTCTTTAACACTTAAAGAGTAATTATTTTTTTTATTTAAAATAAAAAACTTCATATTTATCACTCCTTCTAGATTTATTATAAGAAATATTGTATCATAAAAAAAGCAAAACAAGGAGAAATG
>JALFBO010000196.1 GCA_022772105.1 Erysipelotrichaceae bacterium
ACCGAAAATAAAGAGATGTCAAATCTTATGGGGTAATCAGAGTTAATCTGACCCCCTTTTTCTATTGGAAGACATATATAAAATCCTTTTCCTAAGACGAGGAAAATTAGTATATCCATAGCCCATATTTATTAATTTTTGGATATAGTTATTATTGCTTTCAGCTATTGCATTTGTAAGAACAACGCCAAATGAGTTTTTGGAGTAAGCATTGATTATTTCTTCTTTCCAATTGGTAAATGTATTAGCTATATTATTGAGTTCTTTTAATGTAGAAAGAGAAAAATTGTTAATGAAAAATTCTATGGATGTTTTTGTTTCTGTATACTCATGAAGTTTTAACATCTTGTTACAAAATAAATCTTTAGCATAATATATTTCATGTAATTCTGGATATGTTTTAAGAACCATATTTACTTTATCAGCATAGCTATAAACAATGCCAGTCTTTTCATTTGTGTAAGTTAACTTTTCAAGATCATATCTATTCATAAGAAACAACTTCCAATTCTTTTTTAGAAACTTATATGCAGGAGTATCTTTATCATTTGATTTCATTATTCGAACTCTAACCGCTTGAATAGCTTCGGTAAAGAGTTTAACAATATGAAAATGATCAACAATATATATTGAATTCTTAAAGTATGTGTTATGTACATATCGGTATGTTTCATTCATATCTGATATAAAATATTTAACTTTTTTCCTTTCTTCTAAAGGGATTTCATTAAAATATCTTTGTAAATATGGCTTTCTTCTTGATTCAATTAAATCTATAATTTCAGATTTAAAAGGATTAGATAATACTGAAGGAAACTTACCAGCTTTTGAATTAGCATTGGAAAAATGAAACTCATCAATACATAATACATCAGGTAGTTTTAATCTTTGAGCATCAGGCATCTCATCAAAAATATTAATAACTGTTTGTCTAGTTACTCCCATCTCTTTTGCAATATATTGCATTGATACAGGAGCAAGAAGCATATTCTTTATAATATCTTTTACGTGTGAAGATATATGGGTTTTATCCTTATATAAAGAATAAGGTTGCTTAAATGTTTTGCCACATTGTTTACATTTATAACGTCTCATTCTTATATTAACAAATAGTTTGTGTTGTTTAATGATATTATTATTTATTTTTACGTTGTAATAATCTTTAATACCTATATTGTTGGAATGACAAAAAGGACAACAGGGTCTATTGTCCTTAAGTTCTATTTCTACGTAAGTTGTATCGTTAGTATCTTTTATGATTTCAGAAGTTAATACTTCTTCTCCAGGAATCGATAAAAGTGTTAAAATGTCATTGGAATCTATCATGATTCTATCCTCCTTTAATTGTTCGTTGACAACACAATTATAAGTGAGGATTTTTAATTTTTAAAAGATGTCAAATTGTCTGGGGTGCATATTTTTGATTTTTCCCGAAAACCCCATAAGATTTGACAGAGCCCTTATTCAGTACTGAATATCAACCTTTTAACATGGTTAAATCTGTAAATGATTATTTATTTTATTGTTATTTCACAAAAATGATTTCATAACTCTTATACGAACTTTATTAAATGCATCAGTGATATATCTAATATAATGAAATGCATCAATCACAAAAACTGATTTATGGAATACATAATCATGTAAATGTTTATATCCATCATACATATCGCTTATTAAAAATTTAACATTTTCTTT
>JALFBO010000013.1 GCA_022772105.1 Erysipelotrichaceae bacterium
CTCCTACTGTTATCTCTTGACCTAAATATATATAAGTATGACTAAAGCCAAATACGCGAACTATAAATTTAATCAATAAAATTATATAACCTTTAGAAATAAATCCAGAAATTATAGAAGCGGATGAAGTAGTTGCTTCTCCATAAGTATCAGGCATCCAGAAGTAAAATGGAAATAATCCTGACTTAATACCAAGTCCAATTGCAATTAAAGCAAAAGAACAAGTAATAGGCAAATTAGATGACGAAGGAAGAGAAGATAGTGCGACAAGTATTTTTTCAAACATGAAATATCCAGTCATATCATAAAGAAGAATAATTCCAATTAAGAATAGTCCTGAGCCAACAAGATTAAAGATCAAATATCTAATCGCTGCAACAGTGGTTTTTCCTTTGTTCTTAATGGCCACTAAACCCACGGATGATAAAGTAGAAATTTCTAAGAATACATATCCTGTAAAGGTGTCATCGGTATAGACAAGAGCTAATAGACTTACAAGAACTAAATTTGTTAAAACGTAATAATATTTTTCTTTTGTCTCGTCTACGTTTTGCTCTAAACTTACAATTCCTCCGTTTAACGCTAAGAACAAGACAAGTGGGAAAAAAGTAGCTAGTAGACTTTCAATAACGCCAAAACGAATGACATTATTGTACCAATAATATTTAGTAGGATCTCCTTCAACCTCACTCAAATGTCCCATTTGATAGATAACAGTACCATTATTTAATGTATAAATCAAAGTGCCAATACCAAAAAGCAAACATAAGCCTTGCGCTACAAAAGCACAAATTCTTGCTCCTTTTCTTGGAAGAAGAGAACATATGACTACGCATACAAAACAAGTGATAATAGAAAATAAAGGAAAGTGAATTAATAATTCCATCTTATTCATCCTCCTTTGCATCTTTTTCTTTTAATTTGATATAGATTTCATCTAAATTCAAAGTATGGTATTCATTATATAAACGAATAGTAAGCGCTAAAGAAATCGCGGTTACTGAAACAGAAACGACAATGCCAGTTAATACTAATCCTGCTGGAATAGGATTAACATAATTAGATGCATCTATCACTTCTTCCCCTCCAAATATAGGAGCGTTTCCACCACTTATATATCCCATAGAAGCTAAGAATAGATAAACACCTGTGTCCATAATATTTAATCCCATAATCTTTTTGATAAGATTAACATGGAAGATTAATAGCGATAATCCAATTCCAAAAAGGAGAATTGCTACCACTTCAACATAATGAGAAGTAATCATTTCAAACATATTAGATTTCTCCTTTCTTAAATAAGGAATAAAGTCCAAACATAGTGCAAGTAACTACAAGTCCTACAGCAACATTAAGAATAAAGATAAGACCACCACTTAAAATAGTTCCAGGCACGCCTAAAGGAATAACAGATTCAACTTCTAAAGCTCCTGTTAAAAAAGAATAAGTTTTTGATGCACAATAAGTTAATAAAGCGATAGAAGATACAGCTTTAAATGTTTTATCTTTAAAGAATTTAGAAGAATTTTCAAATCCAAAAGCGATGGAATAAATGATAAGCCCTGCGCCCATTATTGCTCCCCCTGAAAATCCTCCTCCTGGAGAAATGGAGCCATTCAAAATTACATACGCTCCAAAAAGAAAGATTAAAGGAACAGCTAGAGAACAACCAAATTTTATTAACGGATCGTTTATAGGTTGATATTTCTCATCTTCTTTTTTCTTACTATCTTTTACCTCTTGAAGTAGAATTAATACACAGTTAACTGCTGTAAAAAGAACAAAAGATTCACCTAAAGTATCAAAAGCACGATAATCAAGAATCATTCCACTTACAAAATTAGTTGCACCAGTTTTATCGATTCCATTTTCAATATATTCATGATATATATCGTTCAAAGTTGGATTGTTATTAACTGCACCAAAGCGAGGAAGATAAAAAAGACAAGCAAGTAATGTACTAACAATGGCAACTCCAGATAAAATAGCAAATACATAATAAAATACTTTAAGTGCAATGTGAGTATCTTTCTTAACCTTTTTTATCACTTTTGGTTTGTCAGGTACATTCTCTTCTTTCTTATTTTCAAAAAGAGAATCATCGCTACATAGCAATTCTTTATCATCTAAAAGATGGTTATTTTTCTTCATGGAAATCACCATCCTTTTTTTTATCTAACGTATTTAAAGAAGCATCTATTTGATTGATGCGTTTTAAAGTTATAAAGAATAAAACTGAGGTAACACCCGCTCCAACTGCAGCTTCAGTGATTGCTAAATCTGGTGCTTGCAAAAGAATCCAAATAACCGCCATTATGGAAGAATAAGACATAAACACTACAATAGAAGTAAGAACATCTTTAATGAAGAAAACGGCGATTGCACAGACTATTAAAGATATCAATAAAATAATTTTAAAGATCTCGAGAATCATTGTTATCCTCCTTTGTTTCACTTAAATCATTTGTGATTTCATCATTTAGATTTTCATCGGTGAAAAATTCTAGTTTTGCAATTAAATGCGAAGAAAGTGGTGATGTTATCCATAAAAATCCTACCACTATTAAAATCTTTATTGTTATGGCATCGAAGTTTCTTGCAATAGCGCATCCTAAAGCAACAAAGAACAATCCCATCGTATCAAGGAGAGCAGCACTGTGCATACGATTTAATACAAACTTAAATTGATAAACACCAATAACCCCTATTATGAAAACTACAACTCCAAGAATAATAAACAAACATGCAAAAATATAACGAACTAATTCCATTATTTATTATCCTCCTTTTTTTCTTGCTCTTTTTTCTTTTTTAGATATACGTTTATATAGACACTATCAAAAACACACACCGATAAGAAAGATAATAAAACATAGATGATACAAATATCTAAAAGATATGTTTGATTTGGGAATAGGACCGCTAAAATGATGATAGAAGAAGTTACTAAAGTGGAAATCATATTGATAGTAACAAGACGATCAGAAATACGAGGACCAATAATAGATTTTACAATAACAAATAATATGCATATAGCAATAATAATTAATGCGATACCAAATAGATATGAATAAGCCTCTTTAAAATTAATGAGGTTAGCATAAACGTAGTTATTTTTCATTTTTATTTTCCCTCCATTTTAAGAAGTAGTCTAACAAGAAGCGAATTTTCAAAACCGTCAAAATACTCTTTCTTTAAGCAATGAACAATAAAATGTTCTTCTGTACAAGATATAGATATAGTACCAGGAGTTAAGGTTATTGAATTAGCAAGAATTGCTCTTAACAACGGGCTTTGTAAAGGAACATTAAAAGAAACGATTAAAGGTTTAGGAGCTTCATGTGGTTTTAAAATAAGCACTATAACTTTAAAATTAGAAATTACGACGTTATAAAATAACACAGCAACGTAGGCTAGGAATAAATGAATATGAGTTATAAAGAATATATCTACTTTAAAAGTAAAAGACGTAAACTTAATAACAAATAAATATATTATTGCTGATATAGCTAATCCGAATAAAACAATTTGTAAAAATTGAATATCCCATGCAAAATGCGCGTTAATTAATAACCAAATAAAAAATAAAACAAAAAACATTGGAATAACCTCCACTTATAAATACTATATCACAACTTATAGATAATATATTATCTATTTCTTTCTAATGAATGTCATTTCTTTAATAAATCAACAAATACTTATAATTATGGGTATAAATAAACTTCTATGAAGTAAAAAAGATGACTTGTTAACAAGCCACCTTCTTATTTAAAAATTTCTTAACAAAATAGAACGTAAAACACATCGCCACTTCCACACTGACTAATCCAATATAATAAACGATATAAAGAAGCAAAGAAGGAGAAAGATGTGCAAACTCAAAGAATCCTTTTGGCATTATTAAGATATAAGGATACCA
>JALFBO010000019.1 GCA_022772105.1 Erysipelotrichaceae bacterium
TGTGAATTTATATATAGTTTTCTCATTTTAAAAAGATATTTTAATATTTATCGATTATTGTTTATTAATGAAAATTACCGTATTAAAATATAAAAAGATAAAAAAAGGAGTATTTATGAACGTAACTAAAGATATTTATTATGTTGGTGTCAACGATCACCAAGTTGATCTATTCGAAGGACAATATGATGTTCCTAATGGAATGGCGTATAATTCCTATGTAATCATGGATGAAAAGATTGCCATTATGGATTCGGTTGATAAAGATTTTGCTTTTGAATGGATCAATAATATTAAAGAAGTTTTAAAAGGAAAATCTCCTTCATATATAATTATTCAACATATGGAACCAGATCATTCAGGATCTCTTAAGACATTTATGGAAGAATTTAAGGATACTGTAATTGTCTCTTCTTCTAAAGCATTTGTAATGATGAAGAATTTTATTAATGAAGAATTTGAAGAAAGAAGAATCGTCGTTTCAGAAAATTCTTTATTAAGTCTTGGAAAACATACATTAAGATTTATCAGCGCTCCTATGGTGCATTGGCCAGAAGTTATCGTTACATATGATGAACTCGATAAAGTGTTATTCTCAGCTGATGGATTTGGTAAATTTGGCGCTTTAGATGTGGAAGATGAATGGGCATGTGAAGCACGACGTTATTATTTTGGAATCGTTGGTAAATATGGTGCTCAAGTACAAGCTTTATTAAAAAAGGCATCTAATTTAGACATTCAAACAATTTGTCCACTTCATGGACCTGTTCTTAAGGAAAATCTAGGTTACTATTTAGACTTATATAATACTTGGTCTTCTTATGGAGTTGAAACTGAAGGTGTAGCAATATTTTATACATCAGTCTATGGCAATACTAAAGAAGCGGTATTAAGATTTGAAAAAGAATTAAAAGAATTAGGATGTCCTAAGGTTGTTGTTAATGATTTAGCAAGATGCGATATGGCAGAATGTGTTGAAGATGCGTTCCGTTATGGAAAAATTGTTTTAGCTACTACAACTTATAATGCTGATATATTTCCATTTATGAAAGAGTTCATTAATCATCTAGTTGAAAGAGGATATAAAGGAAGAAAGATTGCTTTAATTGAAAATGGTTCATGGGCATGTACAGCAGGACAAATTATGAAAAAGATGCTAGAACCTTGTAAAGGAAATATTATTTTTGAAAATACAGTTAAAATAATTTCTTCATTAAAAGAAGAAAATGTTAATCAAATTAAAGAATTAGCAAAACAATTGATGGAATAAAAATTATAACTCAAGTAATCAAACTTGAGTTTTTTAAATGCCGGGAGAACCCACGAATGTCTTTTCATTCTTTTGAAAATAAATGAGTAAGACTATTCCTCCAATTACTAGGATACTGCCAAGTACTTTAATAGAATATAAAGCTTTATCTTGTGGACTTGCTTTATGAAATTGATAAAGATTTCTAGTTATAAAATAACTATATATTAGGAAAACAATAACAAGTGCTAAGATGTAATAAGAATTTGATTTCCTTTTAAAATAAGAATTATTTGTTCTTAAAAATATCTTTTCTAACTGATTGCCATATATATTTAAGAAACATAAAAATACAAAGACAATCCAAACATAATCTTCAAAATTTAAACGCTTAATGTTATCGTTAAGAATATTACCTATCATATTAAAGATATATTTTCTTATTTATATAATATAACCTTGATTTGAAAAGAAAACTTTAAATATGAATAAAGGGTATTGATTCAATATAAGTAAAAAATATGTTTTTCATACAATGACTTATTTTAGACATAAATAAACAGATGGGGTAATTGCTATATTTACCCTATATGTTTTATAATGTTATTATAAAGGATGATGGTTATGGAAAAAAGTAGTGATTTAAAAGGCATTAAGAGATTACTCGCAATGTTATGTGCTTTATTTGTAGTGCTTCTTGTTGGAATGATAGCATTACAAATTAGCGTTAATAGTTTTAACAAAAAGGAAAGAACATATTCTCTAGCTGAACCTACTAATGATATTGAAGTAACTATTGATAAACAAGCATACTGGTCAAAAGTTATGCCAGAATCTTTTATATATCCTACAGAATTTTCTTCTTCCTCTTTTCAACAAATTGATAAAGATGGTAAAAACATTTCTTATGGAAGAACTTGTGAATTTAAAATTGTAAACAAAAGAAAACTTAAAATAAGAGATTGGAAAATGGAAATTGTTGTTCATGAAGATCTTTATGTAAATAAATCATGGAATGGGGAAATTGAATTTTATCAATTTGGTGGAAAAAAAGTAGACAAGTTCAACACCATGTTAACTGATGTAAATGATGTGGGAATTGATTATGCTCAAGTTGATGAATTACTTTTATTTCCATTAAAAAATGGTGATAAAATGATATATCATCCCAATATAGAATATAGTGAATTTCCATTATCTCCTTCTTCAGATGAGTCAAGAATTGATGAAACGACAATTGGTATTATATTTTATACATCGAATGCTGATTTTGATTTAGGTGATGTCAAAATAACTTTCTACTTTGGAAAAAGCATATCAAATGAACCATTTTTTTATATCTTTGCCACATTTATGCTCATTGATATCCTTATTTTTATTGTAGCTATTTTAGATTTATTGATCGGTGAAAAATATGCTCGCATTCAAGTGCTTGCTGATCAAAGAGCAAAAGATGAACTTGGAAAAGCTTTGAAAAAAGCAGAAGATGCCAATAGAGCTAAGACAATATTCTTAAATAATATGAGTCATGATATTCGTACTCCAATGAACGCTATCGTGGGATTTTCTGATCTTCTTGAAAAAGAACTTGTTGATCAAGAAAAAGCTAAAGAATATGTAACTAAAATTAAATCATCAAGTAACTTTTTATTATCGCTAATCAACAATGTTTTGGAAGTAGCTCGTATTGAAAGTGGTAAAACGGAACTTCATGAAGAAGTAAAAAATATGAAAGAATTACATGAAGAAGTTGTTTCAATTTTCCAAGAGCAAATGAAAAGTAAGGAGATTACATTTACTCATTCACTAGATATTACACATAAATATGTACTTTTAGATTCTACTAAACTTAGAGAAATATTATTAAATATCTTGAGTAACGCTCTTAAATATACTCTTAATGGAGGAACAGTTGATTATTTAATGAAAGAGATTCCTTCACAAGAAGAAAATAAAGCAACTTACAGAATTGTTGTCTTAGATACAGGAATTGGTATGTCTAAAGAGTTCTTAGCAAATATTTTTGATGAATTCTCTCGTGAAAGAACCACAACCGAAAGTGGTGTAATTGGTTCAGGTTTAGGTATGTCTATTGTTAAACAACTAGTGGATTTAATGAATGGAAATATCGAAATAGAAAGCGAAAAAGGTAAAGGAACTAAAGTTACAATTAATTTATCATTTAAGATAAGTGACAAAGAAGACCAGATTTTAAAAGAAATCGAATGTGATGAAGCTAATGTAAAAGGCAAACGTATCCTTCTTGTTGAAGATAATGAATTAAATTTAGAAATCGCAACCGCTATATTAGAAGAAGCGGGATTTATCATTGAGTCAGTTACCAATGGTCAAGAATGTATCACTAAATTACAAGAAGTTGATGATAATTATTTTGATGTAATCTTGATGGATATACAAATGCCTGTTATGAATGGCTATGAAGCTACGAAGATTATTAGAAAAATGGAAAATAAAAATAAAGCTAATATTCCAATTATTGCTATGACTGCAAACGCATTTGAAGAAGATAAAAAGACAAGTTTGGAATGTGGAATGAATGGACATATTACTAAACCGCTTGATCCAGCGATAATGATTAAAATAGTATCTTCACTCATAAAATAGAACATAAAGCTATATTCTTAAGGTAACAATATTTTAAGGATATAGTTTTTTTGTAGAAAATTACTATAAATTTCTTTACTATATATCTAGGTGATGAAAATGAAATACGACAATTTAGCGGCTTCCTTACAATTTCAAAAAGAAGGTAGAGTCTTTTATAAAGAAATAAAAGGATTTAAAGTATATTTTAAGGATTGGGCCTATTTAATCTATTCCTTTGGAGCATTTTATATCCCATGTAATAAAGAAATTACTACTCCTCTACTAAAAAAGATTGAACAAGAAGCTTTTGGTAATGTTGGTGCATTATTTACTATTGGAAGTAAGAATGATACCCTTATTATGTCTTTAGAAAGTGGAAATAAAGAAGATAAAAAAGTTCAAGATAAAATCCTTGCTCAAATTATTGTGGCTTGTTCAACTTTACAAAAAGAAGGATACGAACCAATGAAAGAATGTCCTATATGTCATCAAGAAGCTTCTTTTGGTGATTTTGGAGATAACTATATTCC
>JALFBO010000021.1 GCA_022772105.1 Erysipelotrichaceae bacterium
GTTGTAGAAGTAACAATATCGGCATATTCACAAGGATTAGGGTGACATCCTGTAGCTACTAAGCCGGCAATATGAGCCATATCAACCATTAAATAAGCTCCTACTTCATCAGCAATTTTTCTAAATTTCTCAAATGAAATGATTCTTGGATAGGCAGATGCGCCTGCGACGATTAATTTAGGCTTAACTTCTAAAGCGATTCTTTCAACTTCATCATAATCGATATAACCAGTTTCAGGATTGACTCCATATGAGTAACAAGTATAAGTTTGACCAGAAAATGATAATTTATAACCATGAGTTAAGTGGCCTCCAGCATCTAAAGACATACCAAGGATGACATCTTTATCTTGAAGTAAAGCACGATAAGCTGCCATATTAGCTTGTGAACCAGAGTGAGGTTGAACATTGGCATATTTGACAGAGAATAATTTTTTACATCTTTCAATAGCAATGTTTTCTATTTCATCGACATTCTCGCATCCTCCATAATATCTTTTTCCTGGATATCCTTCGGCATATTTATTGGTAAGGATTGAGCCTACTGCTTCAAGTACTTCGCTTGAAACATAATTTTCAGAAGCGATTAGTTCGATATTATTTAATTGACGTTTCTTCTCTTTTTCAATAATATCAAATATCTCTTTATCATTTTGTTGTAACATAGTATCTTTCTCCTTCTATTTTATTTATATATATGAAAATTAATTATAAAGTTAATTCATAAGCTAGTCTTGTAGGATCAATTTCATCTCTTTTTAAAGTGATGATTCCGCGATACACAAAACCATTACTTAAACAGATGTGTTGCATTGGGTAGTTAACTTTATGAGTATCAACTTTGATGGAAATACAGTTAAGTTCTTTTGCTTTAGTAATGGCAAATTTCATTAGAGTGTCACCTAATTTTTGATTGTGGTATCCTTCTCTTACCGCGATACGATGAACTTGTAAATCATTTTTTGAAGGGAAGTTTTTCCACTCTCCTTCAATCTCTAAATAATTTGGATCAATTCCTTTTACTAAAGATACAATAGCTATTAGATAGTTGTCTTCGTTAAGAAGACCGTAGCAATTAGAAGATTTTATATCGTTCATCATAGTGTCTTCATTAGGATAACCTTGTTGCCATTGCAAAGAATGTTTGCCTAATAACTTCTTAGCGTCATCAATGATTTCCATAACCGCTACAATGTCACTTGGATTTAACAATCTAATAATCATAAAAATTACCTCTATGGGTTATATTATATTATTCTTTTTTATAAAGTCATATTTATTTTAAAAAAATATAGAAATTTTTTATGAAATAATTAAGTTAAACAAAGACAAAAAAATCAATTTTATTACTATAACAACTATGACGAAAAAAGAAAAAAGGACGTTGTAAAGCGGGTAAAGTCCCTTGTTTTAAAAAAATTTGTCTTTTTTTCTATTTTTTTTGTTTTAGTGGGTTGAGTTTTTAAAATTAATTATTTATAATAGTTTTAACAAGTGGGAAAGCGCTTACGCGTCTTTGCATTGTGGGGGTAATAATCATGGCTAGTAAAAAAGAAGAACTTCAAAATCAAATTAAGCAACTTCAAAGGGAACGCAATGATGCTCAATATCAATTATCACAATGTGGTATCTTCCAAGGTGGTAAGAAAAAAGAATTAGGAAAAAAGATTGAACAAATTAATCGTAAAATTGCGGATATTCAAAATTTGATTGAAGGCGTTGGATTTTACGCTGCTAATAAATAGAGCTATTATTTTGATAAGACTTCAAACTATAAGGGGTAGTGTCGCCTTATAGTTTTTATTTTAGTTTTAAAAAGAAATAAAAAAAGAACCAAACGGTTCTTAGATAATCCTATTGGTGGAGCTGAAGAGGATCGAACTCTCTACCTCCTGAATGCAAATCAGGCGCTCTCCCAGGTGAGCTACAGCCCCAATATTTTCAACGCTTTTTTATTGTATGCGTATGTTAAAAGAAAGTCAACTAATTTTTATAAAAAAGGAAAAAAATCGAACTTTGCAAATCAAAATGTCTCAAAATTATAAATGACAAATAAATAAGGAAAAGAAAAATAATAAAATATATTCTTATATGTTAATATGTAATAAGAAAGGTTGGTTTGTGCTTATGAAGGTGGAGGATGCAAATAATTATATATTAAATAATAAAAATAAAGTTGTTGAATCATATAAAGGTAAATATCATGCCTCTGTTCCTTTTGGTTGGGCTAATGATCCTAATGGACTAAGTATCTATAAAGGAAATTTCAATCTTTTTTATCAACATAATCCTTATTCTCCAAAATGGGATTCGATGCATTGGGGACACTTTACGTCAAAGGATCTTATCGTATGGCACGAAGAAAAGATAGCTTTAGCTCCTGATCAAGAATATGAATGTACAGGAGGATGTTTTTCAGGAAGTGCTATAGTTGTTGATGATATTCTTAATATATTTTATACAAGCGTTGGAATTAAGGAAGAAGAAGCGGTTTCTAAAGCTATTTCTTACGACAATATTAATTTCATCAAAAATATTAATAATCCTATAATAAAAAAATCTTCCATCAATGAAACTGGTACAATAGATAATTTTAGAGATCCGTTTGTATTTAAGAAAGATGATTGTTATTATCTTGTTGTGGGAGGAAGTATTTCTAAAAAGGGTAATATAT
>JALFBO010000177.1 GCA_022772105.1 Erysipelotrichaceae bacterium
TTTCTTTTTTGTAATATTCAAAAACAAAATCATATTTTGAAAATAAATTATTTAATAATTCTTTTAATGCGATAGGGCCTTTTCTTTGTAGAATCTCATCTGGATCATCTTTTATTTCATCATAATTAACAATACGATAATTTAATTGTTCTTTATCAAGAATATCACACATTTTAATCATCGCGTGTTGTCCTGCATCATCCCCGTCAAGACATAAGCGAATTTCTACATTTAATTTACGTAATAACTTGGCATGAAATGGAGTAAAAGCAGTACCCATCAATGCTACACATGATTTAATACCGACCTGATAAAGAGCAAATACATCCATAAATCCTTCTACTACATAGACATATCCCTCTTTTTTAGCTTCGTTTTTAG
This sequence comes from Erysipelotrichaceae bacterium, assembly GCA_022772105.1. Classification (GTDB taxonomy): domain Bacteria; phylum Bacillota_I; class Bacilli_A; order RFN20; family CAG-449; genus UBA3210. Next base: position 382 of record JALFBO010000177.1, read on the forward strand.
CATTTTGATAATTATATAATATTTTTGATTTATTAAATAAAACTGTATTTGGAGAATTGACATATTTAGCTTCTTGAGAATCTTTTATCCTTCTTCCTGAAAAGCCTATAACCTCTGAAAATTCATTGTATAGAGGAAACATCACTCTTCCTGAGAAACGATCAGAATAAGAAGATGCATTCCTTACTAAAATCCCAGCATTATCAAGCGTATCAATATCATATCCTTTGTTCATCAAAATGGAGATACTAATTTGAGAATCATCAGGAGAAAATCCTAAAGAAAAGTATGAAATCATCTCTTGTGATATATTTCTCGACTCAAAGTATTTCTTTGCCTCGGCTCCACCTTGCGTATTCAAAGAAAATTGATAGAAATTTGATGCTTCCTTTAAGCACGAATAAATCTTAGAAGTCTCTTTGTCCACGACTCTTTCAACTTTATTTAGTGATTCGTGGTGATATCCTATCATGTCTGCGACTTTTTTAATCGCATCCATATAGGAACATTTTTCGTATTTTTCTACAAAAGTAAAAACGTTACCACCGGCCCCACAAGCAAAGCATTTATATATTTGTTTTTCTTGTGAGATATGAAGAGAAGGATTAGAATCCGCGTGAAAAGGACATATTGCCACATAAGAATTACCTTTTTTGATAACATTAATATATGACGATATTATTTGGACAATATCTGCTTTTCTTCTAATGTCTTCTACAATCTCTTCTGGTATCATTTTTACCTCTTTTTATTAAAATTTAATTTTTTCTTGAATATAATGTGAAACTTCACTAATTGGAAGTCTAATTTGTGACATAGAATCTCTTTCTCTAATTGTGACACAACCATCAGTTTCACTATCAAAATCATAAGTTATACAGAATGGAGTTCCAATTGCATCTTGTCTTCTATAGCGTTTTCCAATAGACGCTGTTTCATCAAATGTAACTGGGAAATCTTTTGCAAGCTCAGAACATAAATCCATAGCTTTTTCACCAAGTTGCTTTGATAAAGGAAGAACTGCTGCTTTATATGGCGCTACAGCAGGATGAAGATGCATAACGATACGAGTATCGTTTTCAAGTTGTTCTACTTCATATGCATCACATAATAAAGTGAGCGCTAAACGATCGACGCCAAGTGCTGGTTCAACACAATATGGGATATAATTTTCCTTAGTTAAAGGGTCTGTATATGTTAGATTCTCTCCTGAATATTCCATATGTCTCTTTAAGTCATAATCGGTACGATCAGCAATCCCCCATAATTCACCCCAACCAAATGGGAATAAATATTCAATATCAGTAGTGGCTTTTGAGTAGAATGCTAATGCCGCTTTATCGTGATCTCTAAAGCGTAGATTTTCTTCTTTAATATTTAAAGATAATAGGAAATCCCAACAATATTTTTTCCAATAATCGAACCACATTAAATCATCTCCTGGTTTACAGAAGAATTCCATTTCCATTTGTTCGAATTCTCTAGTTCTAAATGTGAAATTACCTGGAGTGATTTCATTTCTAAAGGATTTTCCAATATCGCAAATACCCATTGGAAGACGCTTTCTTTGACTTCTAATAACATTTGAGAAGTTAACGAATAATCCTTGTGCAGTTTCTGGTCTTAAATATACTTCTGATTTAGAATCCTCGGTGACACCAATATGAGTTTTGAACATCATTTGGAATTTTCTAATATCAGTAAAGTTACTATTTCCACATCTTGGACATTTAATATTATTTTCTTTAATAAAGTCTACCATTTGTTCATTTGACCAGCCAGCAACTTCAATGTGAGCTTGTGATTCAATTAAATCATCAGCTCTATGACGGGCTTTACATGATTTACAATCGATTAATGGGTCAGAAAAATTTGCAACGTGACCTGTTGCTTCCCAAACCTTAGTATTCATGATAATAGCAGGATCAAGGCCGACATTCATTGGTTTTTCTTGAACAAATTTCTTCCACCATGCTGCTTTAACGTTGTTTTTAAATAAAACACCTAAAGGACCATAGTCCCACGCGTTTGCAAGTCCCCCATAAATTTGTGAACCAGGAAAAACATATCCTGAAACTTGTAAATGAGAAACTATTTCTTCGAATTTAATTTTTGCCATAAGTACCTCTTTTTGAATGTGTAAAAAACAATTCCTTTTCATAATAAGAAATTGAAATATTTATTGTCAACCCATTATAAGTGTATTATTGCCAAAATATATCAAAATTTTCCACAAAAATACATATCTAATGATTTTAATTCTTTTTCTCCAAAGGAGTCACATAAATAGGAAGAAAAATTTTTAATTAATGAATAAGAATCATTCTTATTTAAAACATAATGCTTTAATGAAGAAGAAGAAATCATAAATACATAGCGAAATGATTTTAATAATGAAGGAGCAAAAAAAGAATTATTATTTACACAATTCTTACATAAAAATCCGCCACTAGAATATGAAATCGATACTATGTCTTTTTTTGTCCCACACTCAACACAACTATCATACTCAAGTTTATAACCTGAATATTTTATAATTTGAGCAAGGTAGATAGCAAGAAGAGTTGCACTATCAAAACCTTCTTCTAAAGAAAAAAGGATGTTTTTAAAATAGGGATAAATTACTTCGTAAGCTTCGTCTATAAATTTTAGTGTTGCTTCACTCATTAAAGAAACACATGAAATGTTATCCAAATTTTCATACAAATTTTTGAATGTATGAATTGATTTACCTTGCTTTAAAGTTAGATGCGAATTTTTTTCACTCAATGTAAATTCAGACAAATTGTATTGAAGGCATGATGAAGCATTTTTACTATTAGGCGATAAAATTCCTCGCGCTAAAAAAGACATGATTTTATTCTCTGTTAAAAGAGTAATCATACAGTCTTTTTCTTTATAATGAACTTGTTTTAATACTATTCCTTGAACATTAATATCCATAAAATTATTCGCTATAACCAAGAGATTTTAAAGATGAAAGAGAATCGCGCCAATTCTCTTCTACGCGCACATATGTAGATAGATTAACTTTATGACCAATAAGAGCTTCTATATCTTTTCTTGCTGCCATACCGATGCGCTTAATCATCTTTCCTTGTGCACCAATGATTATTCCCTTTTGTGATGATCTTTCACAAATTATTGTCGCATCGATTACATAAGCATTGTTGTTTTTATGTACTTTTTCTACTTTAACAGCCACGCAGTGAGGCACTTCTTCACTTGTAAATGTTAAGACTTTCTCTCTAATTATCTCTCCAATTAAAAATGATAAAGGGTGATCTGACTTGATATCATCAGGATAATATTTATTTCCTTCTGGAAGGACATTCTTTATTTCAGTAACCAAACCATCAAGATTGAATTCTCTTATCGCTGATATCTCTATTATCTTGGCTTTTGGAAACATATCTTGATATTCTTTTTTTAAATTATTAATGAGATAAATATTAGTTAAATCAATCTTATTAAAAACGATGAATAAAGGACATTCTAATGTAATTAAGCGAGGTTGAATTGCCTTGTCTTTCTCACTATTAAAAGGAACAGAGCCATCTACTAATAAGATTACAGCATCAGTACCCGCTAAAGAAGTAAATGCTTGTTTATTCATAAATTCATCAAGTTTTTGATGAGGGTTCAATATACCTGGAGTATCGATAAATACAATCTGAGTATCATCATCGTTATATATGCCTTGAATAGAATTTCTTGTTGTTTGTTGTTTTGGAGTAACAATGGAAATCTTTGATTTCACTAAAGCATTAATCAAAGTTGATTTTCCTGCGTTTGTTTTACCAATAATTGATACAAATCCTGTTTTCATTAGTCTAATAATTCTCCTGCTTTGAATGCATATGGAAGTAGCTCATTTAAATTTGATTTTAATATATCTCCTTTAAAATTAGCGACATATATAGGTTTATCAAATGGATATATCTCACTTAATACTTGGCGACATGCTCCACAAGGATAAGGTAAATCTTCACAATCACAACAAATGATCATTTGCACAACTTGATCTTTTGTATAACCTTGCATTACCATTTGATAAAGCGCTACTCTTTCGGCACACATAGAAAGACCATAAGATGCATTTTCTACATTTGCTCCTAAAATTACCTTACCATCATCTAATTCAATCGCTGCGCCAACCGCAAAATGAGAATATGGCGAGTATGATAGTTTTGTAGCTTCTTTTCCTTTTTCTAGTAATTCTTCTACGCTTAACATATAAATCCTCCCAATTTTATAAATGAAGTATTTCCATTATTTCGTCTTGTATTTTAAACATTACCTTTTCATCTTCCTCTTTCATATGATCGTATCCTAGAAGATGCAATATGCCATGTGTGAAAAGAAAGGACATTTCTCTAAGTTCACTATGACCATATTCTTTGGCTTGACGTTTCATCACATCGACACAAATAAATATTTCTCCTAAATCGCGAGGCATGGAAGAATTATGAACGATTTTGTTTTCCCCTTCAAAATCATCTTCAAAAGCAAAAGATATAACATCGGTTGGACGATCAATTTTTCGATACTCTTTATTGATGGAATGGATTTTATTTTCATCTACTAAATTTACTTCAAAAATGAAATATGCATCTAAATTTAAATGATTAAATATAGTTAGAGCAATATTTTCAAAAAACGATTCATCATATTTTGTTTCTTCTGTTTCGTTTTCATAAGACATTTCTATATCCACAAGTTTTCCTCCCTTTAGGTTTTCTTATTATAACACAACTATTATTTTTTTAAAATAATAAATTTTTCTTATAACAGAATTACAAAAGGGATTTTGTAGCGTTTATCTAATTTGGTCTAAAACAATATCAAACAATGAAGATTTTTTTAAGAACTCCATTTTTTTAGTTTTATAGGAAAGAATCGAAGTAAAATTTTTAGAAAATTCAACATAACCAATAGTATAAAATAGAAGATATATAAATGAATCAATATTGCTAAAAGACATCTTAAAATAGACTAAAATGAATGAATATACAAAAATGAATACTTGAATAAAGTTCTCTTTAAATATATAAGTCTTTATTATTTTTTGCATCTTATCATAGATGTTCATTTTGTCTTTATTTTTAAACAATTCGTCTTCTAAAATTGCTATTTTAATCTTTTCATCATTTTTATTTTTAAAAATAAAGATAATAAAATTTATTAAAGAAATGAAGATAATTATAAAAATATGATATAAAGAATCAGATAAGAAAATATAACATAAAAAAATAAGAGTGCTTAGAGAAGTTATAAATTCGCTTATATACGTTATAAATGAAGCCTTATAATCATTGATAACTTTATATGACTCTTTATTAAAATTTTCGTTATTTAAAATAGGAATCATATATTTTTTATCAAAGTTTTGGATATAAAATTGTATAAATATATTTTTATTCACACGCGTTATAATAAAAACACATGCAATTAAAAATATAAGAATTAAAGATGAAGAAGAATTGATATAGTAAGTTGACATTGTCAAAAGAAAAAAGTCAAACAGATTGATTACAAAGAAAAATAAATAATACGATAAGCACTTTTTCTTATTGGATACGTTCAAATTATCTGTACCAACATTTTTACAAATAAGAACTTTATTTTGAAATAAGGAACAAAATTCTTCTTCACTCAATGATCGTAATCCATATTTAGAATCAAAAATTATGATTCTACTCTTCTTTTTCTTCACAAAAAGAACATAGTGAAACATTTCATTTTCTTTAATTAAACAGATCATATTCTTTTGACTATAGATTTCATTAATGTTTTCAACTTCATATCCTTTAAGTTCAATATTATATTTTTTGGCAATTGAGATTAAATCAAACATAGAATAATTTTCTTCTTTAAAATCTTCTGTTAATGATAAATAATCTTTATTATGATGAATATTTGCTAAACACATTTTTAAGCAAGCATAACCACAATCGTTATTAGATAATTGATAACAATAATACATAAAATAATCCTCCTAATAATTAGATAGGACTATTTGAATCAATTTACTTAAAATGACACTAGATTTTTAATAACTAAAAAAGACATTTTTAAGGTATTGATATTGTTAGAAAAATCATTTATTAATATTTTTTCTTCGAGCAATTCTTCTTCCTCTTCTAAATCTTTTAATATCTCGTATCGAGCATCTAATAAATTGCTTGAAAAAGCGTCAAGCACATCATTATTAATAGGACTAGTTTTCGTAATTTCAAAATAAACGTATCCAAATATTTTCCCCTTAGTTCCTAAATGGGTAACATTATCTTTATGCATAATTACATCATCGACAATAAGTTCTCCCTTCCTTACAAACTGGTTTACTTTTACTAAAACATTACCTGAGGATATTTTTATATTTTTAATAATAGCATCATACTTACTAAACATTTTCCCGTGTAAAGATTCAATAACAATTGGCTTAGGTTTAACTACATAATTTACATAGACGTTATTGCCTTTTAATGACAAAGAAAAAGTTGATAAAGAGTCTTGATAAATTATAAGATATTTTTTTTGAATAAGCGTAAGTTCATCGATGCTTTTTAACGGATAATCTTTGCAAATACCCTCATTTTTTAAATCTTTTTTAATGTTTTCATTGATTTGGCTTGATGGTCCATAAACATATACATTAGCTATTTTTCGTTTTAAACTAATAAAATAGAATATAGAAATAATTAAAGAAAAAATTAGTATTTTTTCCTTTGAAAAGACATGCATAAATTTTTGTAAATATGATTCCTTTTCCTTCTTATATTTTATATTTAATTTTCTTATTTTCTTTAAATCTTTATCATCGACGTATAGACATATATGAAAATCGTCAAGTAAAACAATACTCTCTGCCTCAATATTGTTTTCGTAAAGTATTTTTAAAAAAGCATCGAGTGAATAATATTTTATGATTATTTTATTTTTCATATTCAAATTTAATGGAAGAGATAATACCTTGCACAATTATTTCATCTTTAGAAAAGTATTTTATACTAATGGAATTTCCATAAATAAAATATTTGACCTTTTTAGATTTAACAATAAGCTCTTTATTTTCACTTAAAATTAAAGAAGAAAAGGAAGTTAATTTTAAATATTTTTCACAATAAAAAAGCATGGTATCACCATGCAATTTTATGAAAATAATTTATAAAATATGCTAGCGAGGAAAACGCATACCACGAAGTTCAAACACCTTTAGGGAACCTTCTAAAGAGGAAAATAATTTATTCACTTTTAACTGCATCGGTTTTGAAAATGTATACATTTCCCTGATTTCTTCAAGGCTATATTGAGAAGTAAATGAAGTATGTAGTTTTCTTTGTAAACGATATGATAATAAAGGAAAAATAATATTATCAAAAATATAAGGACTTTTATATTCATTACCAAAATCATCTATAAAAAGAAAATCTACATTTTTTAATTGCTCAAATAATGTAGTAAAATATTCTTTTTCATTATAAAGAGCATTATTTAGCTTATCAAAGTATGACATTGAATTGATAAAAGCTATTTTACCTAAATTACTAGTAGCTAGACCTTGGGCAAATTGCACTAAGATGAATGTTTTTCCAACTTCTGGATCACCATAAACAAAGTAACTTGGCTCATTCATTTTCTCTTTTAAATTCTTAAAAGTGTTATTTAGACTAACAATCAAGTTTGTTCTTTCTTTAGTAAAGTATCTTAAGCATTCTTTTAAAGAATAATCAAAGAAAGATTCATCAAAATCAGATTGGATAAAATTTTTCTTTACTCGTAATCTTACTTCTTCAAATTTACAAGGTTTAACAGTATTTTCGATAGTTTCATATGTTTCATCATATTGAAGATCTAATTGATAATGGCCTTTATTTCTTTTACAATGCGCTATTCCTTGGCAAGAAGCACATATTTCTCTATCATCTAGAACTTTAATAAATTTTGATAAACACTTATCTACAGTTTCTTCTTTTATGTGATTCAAAGCGATAAAAGTTTTTATTTCTTCATCGTTTTCAATTCTTTTTTTTGCCTCTTTTCTAAGCACATAAATTTTATTTTGATCAATTTCTGGTAAATTATATTTCATAAATATATAGTTCCTATATAAGTAGGTGTTCCTTTCTTAAATTTATATTTCAATAGAATCCATAAGTTTTTGTAATTCTTCTTTACTTATCTCTTCATTTTGTTGCTCGTTATTATCTTGGCTGGTATTGTCTTTAGAAACAGGTTGAGTTACTTTTTCTTTTTTCTTGTTTTTAAATCTATTTTTAAATTTTTCTAAATAATTTAAAGCATCTAAGGCATCAGTAATTCCTTCTCGAACAATACTTGCTCCTATTTTAGTGGCATAATTTGAACTTAATACATTGTCACAATTCTTTAATGTATAATCTACAATAACATTAACAACGCTTTGTGTTAATCCCAAATCAAGTAATGTATTTACTACTTTTACATCGCTTACTGCTGGAGTTGTTCCATTTTGTTTTGATGAAAGATAATCAATAGGTGAATAAGTAGTATATTTTTCAAGTTCTTTACCAAACTCAGAATTAAAGTCGTAAGAATTTACACCATTATCTTCCTTTCTAAGTGTAGCAAATTGTTTATCATTACGACATTTATCTTCTAGTAAAACAAAATCAACTTTATTCTTTATATTTTCAGCATGATAGCATTCGCTAAAATATTCAGCCATCGCTTCTTCAGAAACACCGTATAATATGCTTAATCCGGCTACTTCTTTCAATATTTTTTTATTTAAAACTGTGGAAGAAATATGATAACTAGTCTCAACTGCTTGAGCAAATTTTGAAGAATCGAAAGTTTCTGATACATCCTTTGTTTTTCTTCCATAAGTAGATTCACCTAGATCAATTTTAGATGCATTATTTATCGCATCTAAATCAGAAGAAAATACATTTGTAAATTTCGCAGATATATCAAAATATCCCTCATTTTGAAGCGGTTTATTTTTATATAAATTTATTAAATGTTGCGTTTGCTTTTCCCCTATTTTTTCTCTTAAAAGACGTGAAAATAAAGGATCGGATAAAAAATCTACCGGACTTTTTGGAGCGAATAAACAATAAATATAATAATTAAAATTATTTTCATTCTTATAAAAAGTTTGTAGTAGCCCAACAGCCTCTAATTTTAAACGAGCTTCTTGAATTTGAGTTATATTCATTCCTGTTGTTACAACTAATTGTTCATGAGTAAAAAACTCCACAAATGATCTTTGCTTTGTAAAACTCCATAATGAAAAGTATAAAGATGTTGCTTCATAGCCAATTAATGGTTGATATAAAAAGGATATAGAATCCCTATCATAATTGGAAAGCATTGAATTTAGATATATTTCAAAAAAATCTTCTTTGGCCAAAAAAATCATACTCTCATCCCCAGTGAAATTAATTATAGCATAGAATTTATTTAGAAACATTAAAATTAATTTTTGATTAAAAATATAATTATAAATAGTTATTTATTTTACTAATTGATATTTAAATTGTACGAAAAATATCGTAAGATATAAATGACGCTACTAAGCGATTATTTTATTTAGGAGTTACTATGAATATTTCAAAAAAAACTAAAGTGGTTTGTACTATTGGACCTGCATCAGATACATATGAAAAATGTAAAGAACTATATAATGCAGGTATGAATGTAATGAGAATTAACTTTTCTCATGGCTCATATGAAGAGCACGGAAAAAAGCTTGAAATTGCTCGTGAATTATGGGAAAAAGATGGAATACTTATTCCAGTTATGTTAGATACTAAAGGACCTGAAATTAGAACACATTTATTTGAAGGTGGTTGCGCTTCTATCAATACAGACGATATTATTAGAATTTCCATGAAAGAAGTTCTTGGTAATAATCATAAATTCTCTGTAACATTTCCTAATTTGATTAATGATGTTAAAATCGGTGATAGAATTCGTCTTGACGATGGCAATCTAACCCTTCTCATCACAGATATTGATAAAGAAAACAATGAAATTGTTACTAAAGCCTTAAATCATCATGTCATAAAAGATAGAAGAGGCGTAAATTGTCCTGACACAGTTATTTCAATGCCTTATATTTCTGAAAAAGATCGTAATGATATAATTTGGGGTTGTCAAAATGAAATCTCATTAATTGCAGCATCTTTTGTTAGAACTCCTGATGATGTTAAAGAAATTAGAAAAATTTTAATTGAAAACAATCGCCCTGATATAAAGATTATCTCCAAGATTGAAAACCCTGGTGCAGTTAGCCTAATTGATGAAATCATTGAAGTATCTGATGGAATTATGGTGGCTCGTGGCGATTTAGGTGTAGAAGTACCCGCTGAAGATGTGCCTGTTATTCAAAGAAACATCATATTAAAATGTCGAAGAGCCGGAAAACCTGTCATCACAGCAACTCAAATGCTCGATTCAATGAAAACTAACCCAAATCCAACACGCGCGGAAGTTTCTGACGTAGCAACTGCTGTTACTGAAGGATCAGATGCTGTTATGCTTTCTGCTGAATCAGCTTCAGGTGAATATCCAGTTCTTGCCGCTTCAATGCAGGCAAAAATTGCTTCTAAAATGGAAGAATATCTTCCATATGAACAATTATCGCAAGAAGCGTATAATGTTTCTGATAAAACTAATAACGATGCAATTGCTAACTCAGTAGCAAATACTGCATTATTAATTGGAGCAAAATTAATTGTTTGTTTATCAGAATCTATTGAGACTGTCACTCGTATTTCTAAATCTAGACCTTGCTGTCCAATTCTTGCGGTTTCAAACGATAAGAATTTATGCTTAACTTCTTCTTTAAACTGGGGTGTTTACCCTGTCTTAATTCCTTATCTTCCACAATTTATTGAAGAGATGGAAGTTCTTGCCTTAATGAAAGCAAGACAACTTGGAATCAAAGAAGGATCTCCAATTATTTTAACTGGTGGAACACCTACTGGTTCTAAGAAAATGAACTTTGTGAAGATCATTACTTTAAATAATGTTAATACAGAAGAAACTTATTAATATAATTTTGTTGATTTTTTAAAAAACTTGATTCATAATTACAATGTGCGATGAAAAAGACACGTTATAAGAAAAATTTTAGAGAGATTATCGCTTGGTGAAAGATAATCACAAAACTTATAATACCACTTTGGAGCATTCTAGGTAACTAGACGTTATCTTACGTTACAAGATATCCAATTAAGTGTGCATATTTATGCAAATTAAGGTGGTACCGCGTTTATCCAAGCGTCCTTATTTATTTAAGGATGCTTTTATTTTTTTAGGAGGAAAATATTTTATGAAAGTCAAATGTTTAGATGGCAAAGAATTAGAAGTTCAACAAAACGAATCTGGTCTAGATTTAGCAAAAAAGATTTCTATTTCTCTTGCCAAAAAATGTGTTGCTTATAAATTAAATGGCCACATTTATGATTTAAATCGCCCTATTTGTGAAGAAGGAGATTTTGTATTAATTTTAGAAGGAGACAAAGAAAGTTATGATGTATTAAATCACTCTACATCACACTTAATGGCTCAAGCTATTCAACATCTTTACCCTAATGCTAAATTTGGTTTTGGACCATCTATTGATGAAGGATTTTATTACGATGTAGATTTTGAAGAGCCAATCACCGATGCAGATTTATCAAAGATTGAAAAGGAAATGCAAAAGATTTCTTCTCAAGCTTTACCTATAGTTCGTGAAGAAGTTTCTAAAGAAGAAGCACTTTCTATTTTTAAAGATAATCCATATAAAGTTGAATTAATTAATGGAATTGAAGGAACAATATCTTTATATCGCCAAGGTGATTTCGTTGATCTTTGTGCTGGACCTCACCTTGAAAAGACTAGTCAAATTAAACATTTTAAATTATTATCTCTTGCTGGAGCTTATTGGAGAGGAAATTCTTCCAATAAACAATTAACAAGAATTTATGGTACATCTTTCTTCAGCGCTAAAGAATTACAAGATCACTTAACAATTCTTGAAGAAAGAAAGAAAAGAGATCATAGAAAAATTGGTAAAGAACTTGGTTTATTTATGATGTCAGATTATGGACCAGGTCTTCCATTTTGGTTACCAAAAGGATATACGTTAAGAAGAACTTTAGAAGATTATTGGCTAGAATATCATAAGAAAAATGGTTATGTAGTAATTGAATCTCCAATTATGCTTTCTAAACAATTATGGGAAACATCAGGCCACTGGGATCACTATAAAGAAGATATGTACATTACAATGGTTGATGATAATGAATTTGCCATTAAACCTATGAATTGTCCTGGAGCTATTTTAGTCTATAAAAATTCCCTTCACTCTTATAAAGATTTACCTTTAAGAATTGCCGAACTTGGTCACGTTCATAGACATGAAGCCTCTGGAGCATTAAATGGATTATTTAGAGTAAGAACCTTCACTCAAGATGATGCTCATACTTTACTTGCACCAGAACAAATCGAAGAAGAAATTGCTCGTATCATAAAAATCTATGATCATATGTATTCATTATTTGGACTTGATTATTCTATTGAACTTTCAACAAGACCTGAAGACAACTATATCGGTGATATAAAAACTTGGGATATCGCCGAAGCAGCTTTAGCTAAAGCATGTAAAGACACAGGTCATTCCTTTAAGATTAATCCAGGTGATGGAGCTTTCTATGGACCAAAACTAGATTTTAAACTAAAAGATTCTATGAATCGTATTTGGCAATGTGGTACTGTTCAATTAGATATGCAACTTCCAGGAAGATTTGATTGTACATACGTTGATAAAAATGGCAATAAAGCTTGCCCTGTTATGATTCACCGTGCTTGCTTTGGTTCATTAGAACGATTCATTGCAATTATTACCGAAAACTTTGCAGGTGCTTTCCCAACATGGCTTGCTCCAGTACAAGTTAATATTCTTCCAGTTTCTCCAACTGCTCATATTGAATTCTCTACTCAATTAAAAGAAAGATTAGAATCATTAAAAGTTCGTGTTGAATTAGATAACCGTGAAGAAAAACTTGGTTATAGATTAAGAGAATCATCCGTTAATAAGATTCCTTATACTTTGGTTATTGGTGATAAGGAAGTTGAAAACAATCAAGTCACATATAGAGTTATTGGTTCTAGCCAACAAATCACAGTTTCAGTAGATGAGTTTATTGATTTATTAATGAAAGAAATAGATACAAAAGCATTAAGAAAATAAAAAAAGGCCTCTAGTCAACAGCTAGAGGCTTTAAATTTTCTTAACGTAACATCTTCTTCTTTTATGAAGAACATTCTCAAAGTTTTTCCATTGATTGATGATATTTTCATTATCTTCTAAGTTGAGATTAGTTTCCGCCCATTTTATATTTGGTTTTTTTAACATTTTCATTACTTCAAATATTAAAGCAGAGCTTACTCCTTTTAGTTGATATTCCTCTTTACAACCAATTAAGGCTAAATCAATACCTTCAGGATGATTAATCTCTTTTAAAATCTTAATAAATCCAAATGGGAATAATTTTCCTTTTGTATCCCTTACTGATTTAGCAATGGAAGGAAAATATAAACCAAAAGCCACTACTTTGTCATTTTCATCAACAATTACAGTAACATTCTCTATCTTAACAATTAATTTAAAATTAGAGATTAAGTTCTTCTTCATCTTTTCTGTAAAAGGAACAGTGGCATAAATATCCTTATAAGTTTCATCAATAATATCGAAGAATTGATCGGCATATCTTTTGATGAATTCTTTCACATTTTTACATGTAGAAAAATGAAGATTAAATTTTTTCATAATTCTACCAGTGATTCTTGCAAATCTTTCATCAAGAGGTCCAGATAATGTTAATTTTCTTTCTATCCAATCTACTTCTTTAGAAAAGCCATAATTTTCGATTAATTTTGAATAATATTCATAATTATATTGTTCTTCAAAAGTTGATAGTTGATCAAAACCTTCAATAAGAAGTCCTTCTCTATCTAAATCTGAAAATCCTAATGGTCCTACTATTTCTTCCATTCCTTGTTCTTTAGCCCATGATACTACACTAGAAAATAAAGAAGAAGCTACTTCTTGATCATCGATAGAATCAAAACGCGTAAATCTAACTCTCTTTTGATTCCATTTTTTATTAGAAGCTTGTTGGATTATTCCTTGGATTCTTCCTACTATCTTTCCATCTTTGTATGCGTTATAACAAATACTTAAAGCTTGATCGCAATAAAGATAATTTTTCTTAAACATTTTTTTCTCATCGCCATATAAACAAGGCACGAAATAAGGATTGTTTTTATATAAATTTAAAGGGAAATTGATAAATTCTTTAATCTCTTTTTTTGTTTTTACCTCTTTAATTTCAATCATAAAATTTACCTATTTTTGGCATAGAAAGCCACTCCTACTGTATCTGGACCACAATGAGCTCCTGCTGTAGGATTGACATCGACTATTTCAATAGACAATTTATTATTGTATTCTGCTTGAAGAGAATCACGAACTAAAGAAGCAAGTTCCATAGCGTCACATTGACCAATAATCACTAAATGGTTTTCAATATCAACTGATAAATCTTTGACATATTTAACTAAAGCATTAATCGCATTAGTTTTTCCTTTTACTTTTCCAATATTGGTCATAATACCATCTTTTGACATTGTAATAAGAGGTCTAATACCAATCATTCCACCAAAGAAAGCCGCTAGATTGCTTACTCTTCCTGAACGTTTAAAGAATTTTAAATCATCAGCAAAGAAATAAGTTGCATAATGTTGTACTTCCTCATTATGGAAAGCAATAATTTCATCTATTGTAGCATTCTTTTTATATAGTTCAACAATATCTCTAATTTGGATATAAGAACAAATAGTAATACCTAAGGTATCAATAAGTTCAATTCTTCTATTTGGATATTTTTCTTTTAATTCATCTATAGCAATATCTAAAGCCATAAATGTGCCAGACATTTTTCTTGAAAAATGAATATAAAGAATATCTTTACCTTCTTTTAAAGAAGGTTCAAAATAATTACAATAATCAGTTGGAGAGATACCACAAGTTGTTGGAATTGTTCCTCCTCTTAGCATATTATAGAAAGTCTTTGCATCAAAGATTTCAAAATCTTCATATGGTTTAAAAGTTACACCATCAACAATATATGGCATGGATATTAATTTTAAATTATTTTCTTTAGCAAATGATAAAGATATGTCTTCATCTGAATCAATAAATAAATCGTACATTTTTTATAACCTCACTTGATATAATTATGTCATATTTTGTATTATATTGGAAATATTTTTTCTTATTGTGTTAAAATATAAAAGATAAGAGGTTAGAAAAAAAATGATTAAATTAGTAATAGATTGTATGGGAGGAGATAATTCTCCATCAGTAAATATAGAAGGTACATTAAAAGCTTTAGAAGAATTAAAGGATTTACATGTAATTTTATGTGGAAAAGAAGATCAAATTGCTCCCCTTTTAGAAAAATATAAATATGATAAGGAAAGAGTAGAAATTCTTGATGCACAAGATGAGATTACTTGTCATGATTCTCCTGTAGAAGCAATTGCTACAAAGAAAGAAAGTTCTTTAGTAAAATCACTTATGTTATTAAAAAAAGATGATTCAGTAAATGGTTTAGTAAGCATAGGTTCAACGGGTGCAATCATTTCCGGAGGCATTATGAAAATTGGAAGAATAAAAGGAATTAAACGTCCTGCTTTTTGCCCTATTTTACCAACAATGAATGGCGGTATTGTTGGTATTTGTGATAGTGGCGCTAATGTTGATTGTTCTCCTTTGTTCCTTCATCAATTTGCTTTGATGGGATCTTTATATATGGAAAGAGCTTATGGTATTTCTAAACCTCGTGTTGCCTTACTAAATATCGGATTAGAAGAAGAAAAAGGAGATATTTTGCGTAAAGAAACTTACCCTTTATTAAAAGAAGATACATCGATAAATTTTGTAGGTAATATGGAAAGTAGAGATTTTTTATCTGGTAATTATGATCTTGTTGTATGCGATGGCTTTGCAGGTAATGTTTTAATTAAATCAACAGAAGGAGCATGTTTAGAAATGCTCAAATTATTAAAGAAAACATTCTATTCTTCTTTAAAAAACAAATTAGGTGCGTTAATTCTTAAAAAAGATATTTATAAAATCAAAGATCAAATGGATTATAATAATTATGGCGGAGCTGTTTTACTAGGTGTTAAAAAAACTATTGTTAAAGGTCATGGTAATTGTAAAATGAAAAGTATTTATCATTGTGTTAAATTAGCTTACACTATTGAAAAGAATAATCTATTAGCTGCGATTGAAGAAGCGATAAATAAAAATGAGTTAGTGGAAGAATAACTTCTCCTAACTCTTTTTTAAACCTTTGATTATTATAATATTTAGTGATAAACGGAATAAAATTTCTAAAAATATACTTAGAGACAACAATATATTTTTGTATGCTTCTTCATAAAAATGATTAATGTTAAAGATATTTATCTTATTATTTATTAAGAATATGAATCCTATAAAAATAAATATGCTATATAGAAAATTAACGATTGTAAACATTATGAAATTATACTTTTTCATTTTATCTTCATCTTTATCAGCATATATTCGATACATAGCGACAGAAAATAAGCCATAGAATAATGTTTGTAATCGTTAATTTTCTATATAGCATATTTATTTTTATAGGATTCATATTCTTTATAAACAATAAGATAAATATCTTTAACATTAATCATTTATATGAAGAAACATACAAAAATATATTGTTGTCTCTAACTATATTTTTAGAAATTTTATTCCGTTTATCGCTAAATATTATAATAATCAAAAGTTTAAAAAAG
>JALFBO010000037.1 GCA_022772105.1 Erysipelotrichaceae bacterium
CTTTAGCTAAATCTGATTTAGATTCATATATTGCTAACGGATGGTGCACTTATGATTATTCAACAGATACAACACCAGGTGAATTTGTTGTTTTAGATGAAAAGAAATGTCCAATTACAGGTGTTACAAGTCAAAAAGTAAATTCTATTACAGGTAAAGTTTTATCTGTTACAGCAACAGCATATAGATATAGATTATATGGATATGAAAAGATGCCTTCATTCATTATGGGCACAGATGTGTACGGACACGATTTATTTAAAAAAGCATTCTCAGGTCTTAGAACATCATTAGTTCTTGGTGTTTGTACCGCTGCATTCTGTTTCTTATTTGGATTAGTATTTGGTGCTATTGAAGGTTACTTCGGTGGTAATGTTGATATTGTTATGGAAAGATTCTGTGATATCTTAAGCGGTGTCCCTTGGATCGTTGTTATGACGCTTTGTATTTTACACTTAGGAAATAATTTCATGACATTCTTCCTTGCTCTATGTATGACCGGATGGATGGGAACAGCGGCTCGAACAAGAACGCAGTTCTATAGATTTAAGGGTAGAGAATATGTATTAGCTTCTCGTACTCTAGGTGCTTCTGATGCTAGATTAATTGCTAAACATATTTTACCAAACTCATTAGGTACAATTGTTACTTCATCAGTATTAATGGTTCCTAGCGTTATTTTCTCAGAAGCTAACCTTGCCTATTTACGTTTAGGATTACAAGGTGTTGATTCATTCGGTGTTCTTTTATCTGAGAACCAAGCTTACATTGGAATTTATCCTAACTTAATTGTATTCCCATCAGTTATTATGGCGCTTATTATGATTTCATTTAATTTATTTGGTAATGGTCTACGCGATGCGTTAAACCCATCATTGAAAGGTAGTGATTAGTATGGCAGAGAAAAAATTAGAAGTCAAAAATTTAACTATCTCTTTCAAAACAGATAATGGTTTAGTCCAAGCTGTTCGTAATGTATCTTTCGACTTAGATGAAGAAGAGACATTATGTATTGTTGGTGAATCAGGATCAGGTAAATCTGTTACGTCCAAAGCTATTATGGGTATTCTTGCTAACAACGCTGTTGTTGAAGGCGGAGAAATTCTTTATGAAGGAGAGAACCTTCTTGAAGTATCTGAAGAAGAATATCATAAGATTCGTGGTAATAAGATTGGAATGATTTTCCAAGATCCATTATCTTCATTAAACCCAATTGTTAGAATTGGTAAACAAATTACTGAAGCTATGCTTATTAACTCTGATAAAGTTAAGAAGATGTATGAAGAAAAAATTTCTAAAGAATTAATTGCATATAAAAATGTTATTGCAAGAAGAAATATAAAAGTTAAAAAAGCTAAAGATGAATTTGTTTTAACTTTAAAGAGAGCTCAAAAGGATAATGCTACTAAAGAAACATTAGCAAAAATTAAAAAAGAAGCAGCGGCAACTAGAAAAGCAAAGATTGCTGATGCTGAAAAAGAATGTAATAATGCTCTTCCACCATTAAAGAAAGCTTTAGATGAAAAGAAAGCACAAGCAAAGAAAGAGGTTAATGAATATAAAAAGAGCGTAAAAGATGCTTATAAACCAATACGTAAAGAAAATACATCAAAGATTTTGAGCGCATTAAAATCTAGAAATAAAGAAGAAATAAAACAAGCTAAAGAAAAGTATATTAAAGATAGAGATGCTTATTTAGATCAATTAAAAATTACTAAAAAAGAAGCAAAACGTAGAGCAATTGAAATTATGGGTGAAGTTGGTATTCCTCTTCCTGAAAAGAGATTTAGACAATATCCATTTGAATTTTCTGGTGGTATGAGACAACGTATTGTTATTGCTATTGCTTTAACTGCTGCGCCTGAAATATTAATTTGTGATGAACCTACAACTGCTTTAGACGTTACGATTCAAGCACAAATTCTTGAACTTATCAAAAAGATTCAAAAGGAAAGACATATTTCTTGTATCTTTATTACTCACGACTTAGGCGTTGTTGCTAATATGGCGGACCGCGTCGCGGTAATGTACGCTGGTAAGATTGTAGAATGTGGTACAGCAGAAGAAATCTTCTATGATCCAAAACATCCTTACACATGGGCATTACTTGCTTCTATTCCAGATATTGATTCTAAAGAAAGACTTGAAGCAATTCCTGGTACTCCTCCAGATATGATTTATCCACCTAAAGGTGATGCATTCGCATTGCGTAGTAAATATGCGATGAAGATTGACTTTGAACAAGAACCACCTATGTTTAAGATTTCAGATACTCACTATGCCGCAACTTGGTTATTACACCCAGATGCTCCAAAAGTAAAAATGCCTAAGATTGTGGAAACTCGTATTAAGAACGCATTAAAAGAATCAAAGGCTAATAAAAAGAAAGAAGGTGCACCAAATGATGGAGAATAAAGAAAAAAACATTGATTCATCAATGGATGATGAATTAAAAAGCACTTTAGCTTATCACGAAGATGATGCATCTCCTATTAGCTCTGATGATCATGAAGAAGTAGTAGAAATTAGCGAAGAAGTCTATGGTACTGAATTAGATAAAAAGATATCACATAAGTACATGATTCATCCTTCTTTAAAGAGAAAACAAGAATTGATTGATAGCGATATTATTCTTTCTGTAAGACATTTAAAACAATTTTTCTTCTTTGGTTCTGGAGCTCATAGAAGCAAGCTAAAAGCGGTATCTAATGTTTCATTTGATGTTCACGCTGGTGAATGTTTTGGTATCGTTGGTGAATCAGGATGTGGTAAAACTACAACTGGACGTTCCATTATTAAATTACACCAAATCACTTCTGGTTCAGTTTATTACAAAGGATATCGTATTTCTGCTGGTGAAAGATGGAATAAAAAAGAGATTAAATATACCTTAATTAGATATCGTGCTAAAGTTAAGGATATTGCAAAACGTAGAACAGAAATGTTAGCGGCTCTTGATCCTCAATCTCCAAATTATGAAAAAGATAAAGCAGAAATTTTGGTAACATTACAAAACGAATTGAATGACGCTACTGCGTTAAAAAATCGTATTGTAGAAGAACAAAAGAAGAAAATACGTCAAATTCGCTTTGATAACAGACATACACCAAGAAAACTAGTCAATGAAATTCAAATGATTTTCCAAGATCCTGTTGATTCACTAGACCCAAGAATGACTGTTGAAGACATCATTCAAGAAGGTTTAAAAATTCAAGGAAAAAGAAACAAGAAAGAAAATCATAAGAAAGTTGTGGAAATCCTTGAAAAGGTTGGACTTGTCGCGGACCATGCTTCAAGATATCCTCATGAGTTCTCAGGAGGTCAAAGACAAAGAATTGGTATTGCACGTGCTCTTATCATGAACCCAAAATTATTGATTTGTGATGAACCAATTTCAGCTCTTGACGTATCAATTCGTGCTCAAATCATTAACTTATTAAATGATTTGAAAGAGGAAATGGGATTAACAATAATTTTCATTGCTCACGATTTATCAGTTGTTAAATATTTCTGTGATCGTATCGCAGTTATGTATTTTGGTAAAATAGTAGAACTTACTACAAGTGATGAATTATTTAAACACCCATTACATCCTTACACCAACTCACTTCTTTCTGCAATTCCAAAGCCAAATCCACTTACAGAAAAAACAAGAAAAAGAATTATTTATAATCCTCAATTAGAACATGATTACTCAGTTGATAAACCAACATTAAGAGAGATT
>JALFBO010000082.1 GCA_022772105.1 Erysipelotrichaceae bacterium
AGAAGATAAAATTCCTCTTTCACAAATAAGTGGGTATGTATTATTTATTCCATGTAGTTCAATCTTCATAAAATACCTCCCATATTTTTACATATTATACTATAAAGTATAATCTAAAGAAAACAAAAACCATTTTCAAAAGTAGAATAACATGTGTTTTTTAATAGGATTTGGTTTACTAGTTTTAATATGAAGAATGATAAGAAACTTCAAATGAGAAACAAGTAATTCTTTGTTCCTTGACGATTACCATATTTCTTTTGTAATAAATCCTAATATAAAAGATAAATAAATTTATCTTTTCTTTTCTTAAAACTATTGATTTACCTAGCTTGGTATTGTATATTTTATTCGAATTAAGGAGGACTAATACTATGTTAAGATTACAAAATATTACAAAAGAGTATTCAGTTGCTGATACAAAAGTTCAAGCGCTTAAAGGAATTTCTCTTTCTTTTAGGGCTAATGAATTTGTTTCTATTCTTGGTCCATCTGGATGTGGTAAAACAACAACATTAAATATCATCGGTGGCCTTGATCATTATACGGATGGAGATTTATTCATCAATGGTATTAGTACTAAAAACTTTAAGGATAGAGATTGGGATGTTTATAGAAACCATCGTATTGGATTTATTTTTCAAAGCTATAATTTAATTCCTCATCAAACTATTTTGGAAAATGTTGAATTAGCACTAACGATTTCTGGAATGGGTAAAGAAGAAAGAATTGAAAAAGCAAAGAAAATGCTAGATAAGGTTGGTTTAGCGGATCAATACAATAAAAAACCAAATCAATTATCAGGTGGCCAATGTCAAAGAGTTGCTATCGCACGTGCTTTAGTAAATGATCCAGAAATTCTTCTTGCTGATGAACCTACTGGTGCATTAGATACGGCGACTTCTATTCAAATTATGGAATTAATCCAAGAAATTGCTAAAGAACGATTGGTTATCATGGTAACTCATAATCCTGAACTTGCTGAAAAATATTCAACAAGAATTATTCGTTTAGTTGATGGTCTTGTAACTGATGATACAAATCCATTTTCAGAAGAAGATGAAATTAAAGAGTGTAAACAATTAACTCAAGAAACTAGTAAAGAAGGTTCAACAAAGAAAGAAAAAGCAAAAATGTCCTTTATGCAAGCTTTAAAACTTTCGGGTAGAAACTTAATTTCTAAGTTTAGAAGAACACTCATGGTATGCCTTGCTGGTTCTATTGGTATTATTGGTGTTTCTACAGTTTTATCGGTATCATCTGGTGTAAAACGTTATATTAGTAATATGCAAGATGATATGCTATCTGGTAACCCTGTTCAAATATCTGAACAAGGATATGATTTGAGTAAGATGGTTTCATCTATGACCCAAGCTCAAAAAAATCAAGCAATTAAGGAAAATACAAAAGATGGTTATGTTAACATTGAATCTTTAGTGGCTTACATCGTCAATATGAGTAATGCAAAAGATAGCATTATGGTAAGCAATGAAATTAAAGAGGAATATGTAAATTTTATTAATGACATGCCAGAGGAATATCGCGCTGATATCTTGCTAGATTATGGTATTGATTTAACTAACAATATCTATACATCATTCCAAGTGGAAAAAGGAAATAATGAAACTAATTATAATCCATCAATTTCAGTACTAAAACAAACATATACTTCTGTATTAGAAAAGACACAATATGCTGATTTTGCTACATATATTACTTCCTTAGCTACTCCATTTGCTCAAGCTACATCTAATGAGGAATATATTCTTTCTCAATACGATATAATCTCTTCTAAAGAAAAATCTCATATTGCTAAAGCAAAGAATGAAATCATGATTGTCGTTTCTAACGAAACAAAATTACAAGATGTATTGCTTGCCGAACTTGGTTACTATACAGAAGATGAATTCTTAAACATCTGTTGGAAGGAAACAGAAGATGAAAAATATAATAAAGATTTAGATAAGACTTCTTTCTCTTATGATGAATTATTAGATAAGAAATTTTATTATTATCCAAATGATTTAGTATATAAAGAAAACCCATATTCA
>JALFBO010000120.1 GCA_022772105.1 Erysipelotrichaceae bacterium
GTTATCGAATGATATTTTCATAAATTAATTACCCCTTAAAAAATAAAAAAGCACCGATGAGATTCCCACCGGTGAGTCTCCTTTATTGTAGCAAAAGCCACTCAAAAAAAACAACGTTTTTAAATGATAATATCTTTTTTATGACGTTCCATCGGCTAAAGCACGTTGGAGTGGCAGCACTTTCCCTCCAGTTCCACGTACTTAAATCCGAGTTCAGATATCCACCATTATATGCTTGTTTAGTAGTTTTGCTACCAAAACCAA
Source organism: Erysipelotrichaceae bacterium (assembly GCA_022772105.1). GTDB lineage: Bacteria > Bacillota_I > Bacilli_A > RFN20 > CAG-449 > UBA3210. Next base: position 265 of record JALFBO010000120.1, read on the forward strand.
AAGCTATATCCACACCAATCGCAATCAATAATGTTAATCCAATTCCAATGAGTCTTGTTGGATCGATCTTATTAACGTGATCATTATACACTCATTAAATTTTTTATAAAAAGTTTTTGGATTCTATTCCTAAAAGTTTGTTTGAATGTCATCTTTTTGGATTCGTTTCCCTCATCTAAAGAAATATTCTCTTCAATAGTACTGGAGTTTTCAAAGGTGTTTTGATAGGGTCAAAATCAAAAAATTTAAAATTTATTATAAGAGAAAAAAGTGCAACTATCTAATAGATAGCCACACTTTCACAGGTTTGTGTTAGTAAATGTTCTTCCTGTTAAAATTCCTTAATAAGTCTTTATATTTCATTCTCGTACAATTCTAGGAATTCATCGTATGTACAATATTTATCAATAACCTTATCTTCTCCTAAATATATAATTCTATTAGCAACCGTATTAATTAATTCGTGGTCATGTGAAGAAAATAATAATACGCCTTTATAATTTATAAGTCCGTTATTTAAAGCTGTAATAGATTCTAGATCTAAATGGTTGGTTGGATCATCAAGAATTAAAAGATTTCCGCTTGTTAACATAGTTTTAGCCATCATGCATCTAACTTTTTCTCCTCCTGATAGTACGTCAACTTTCTTCAAAGCTTCTTCATTAGAAAAAAGCATTCTTCCTAGCCAAGAACGAATATATGTTTCTGTTTGATCTTTAGAATAAGGTCTAAGCCAATCTACTAGAGTGAGATCTTTTTCTTCAAAATATGATGAGTTATCATTTGGAATATATGAAGGGGTGATAGTTATACCATATTTATAGCTTCCTTCATATTCTTTATCTACGCCAGAAATAATATTAAATAGTGATGTGATTTTTAATGTGTTTTTAGAAATAAACGCTACCTTATCTCCTTTTCTTAGAACAAAAGATAGTTTATTTAATAATCCCTCTTTAGATATTTCATTTACTTCAAGAACATCTTTACCAATCTCTCTTTCAAATTTAAAATCAATGAAAGGATATACTCTACTTGAAGGAACAATGTCTTCTAATTTTATCTTTTCTAATTCTTTTTTACGAGAAGTTGCTTGTTTAGACTTAGAGGCATTAGCGCTGAAACGCGCTATAAAATCTTGAAGTTCCTTCATCTTTTGTTCTTTTTTTGCGTTACTATCTTTCATTTGACGAGCAATTAATTGACTTGATTGATACCAGAAATCATAATTGCCTACGAAAAGATTAATTTTTCCATAATCAACATCACAAATACGAGTACATACTTTGTTTAGGAAATAACGATCATGAGACACAATGATAACAATATTTTTAAAATTAAATAAGAAATTTTCTAACCACTTAGTAGCAAGAGCATCTAAATTATTAGTAGGTTCATCAAGAAGTAAAATATCAGGATTACCAAATAAGGCTTGTGCAAGTAAAACTTTAACTTTCTCTTTAGAATCTATTTCTTTCATGAGTAAATCATGTTTATCTTCGTTTATACCTAAATTTGATAATAAACTTCTAGCATTAGAATCGGCTTCCCATCCTTCTAAAGTAGCAAACTCGCTTTCTAGTTCTGCTGCCTTAATGCCATCTTCTTCAGTAAAATCTGTCTTTGCATATAATTCGTCTTTTTCTTTCATAATTTCAACTAGACGACTATGGCCATGAATAACTGTATCCACTAGAGTAAAATCATCATATTCATTTTGATTTTGTTTTAATATTGACATTCTTTCATTTTCAGTTAAAGTAACTGAACCACTTGTTGGTTCAAGTTCATTAGAAATAATCTTTAGAAAAGTGGATTTACCCGCTCCATTTGCTCCTATTACTCCATAACAATTTCCTTGAGTAAAAGACAAATTAACATCTTTATATAATACTCTTCCCCCAAACTGCATTGATACATTTGATACTACTAACATTTTATGCCTCCTATAATTAGTCCACATAGGTGAATATATCATATATTTCCACAAAAACAAACTTTATCTATAAAAGAGCCAAAATTAATAATATTCATACATTTTAAGTAAGAATAATATCAATGTCTACCTTATTTGGTAAAAGTCACTTGAAATAGAATATTTTTTCTTTTAAAGTAAAGATAAGGGAAAACAAAAACTATGAAAAAGCAATTGATGAACAACAAAAAAGATTTTAAAAATTTCATTATATTTAAAATACTTCCTCTCATAATAACAATGGCTTCTTTAATCGCTGCTTTTTTTATGTTTACCTTACGTAACAAATCATCTATTACTACAAGAAATAAGGAATACCTCAAAGAGAGTACTACTTCTTTACAACAAAGACTTAATGTTAAATTTGAATCTTCACTCCATAATATTTCATCCATTGCTTATTTATTTGGTGAATCAATTTCTTCTGTTGAAGAGAGTAAATCCCTAATCAAAGACATAGAAAATCAAACAGAATTTGATTATGTAAGATTTATCACTAAAGAGGGAGATGATATCACATCTGAAGGTGAAGCTCCTAATGTCAATTTAAGTGATAGAGATTATTTTATCGATGGCATGAAAGGAAATAAAGGAATCACTTTAGTAGAAAAATCAAGAGTTAATGGTCAACGTCAAATTGGCTTCTATGCTCCTGTTTACTCTTCTTTAAATATAGAAGGAATATTAATTGGATTCTATCTTGAATCTTCCTTATCATCTGATTTATATAATACATTCTATGGTAAGCAATCTTCTGTATTTATAATAGATAGTAATAAAAAAATTGTTACTTCATCAATGAACAAAGAATCTTCATCAATTTTAGAAGGTTCAGAAGATAAATATAGTTTTAATAGCATCTTAAATTCTTATTATTTCAATGACAAAAACAAAGATATATTTGAATCTTCTATCGCCAATAAAGGAGAAGAATTATTCCAAATCAATACTAAAAAAGGAAAAACATATGGTTATATAACTCGCCTTTCCTTTGAATTTATCGATTGGTATATCGTTCAAACTTATCCTTATGAAGCTACACAAATTCTATTTAGTATTGCCACAGACAGCGGTTTATCATTAGAAGTTGCAATTTTAGTTATTACTGCTTTTTATGTCACTTATATTGTCTTCATGCAAGTGTTAAAAAATAAACGAATAGCTCAAGAAAATAGGATTGCTACTTATGTCACAAGTGCAGCTCGTGATATTTTTAAGACTATGTTCTTCGTAGATCTAGAGCAAGATAGATGCGAAGATTTATCTATTAATAAACATAACCGTCAAAAGATAGGAACACTAAACGAACTAAAAGAATATGTCATCAGTGAAGTAATTAACGAAAAACAAATCAGTGATGTTATGCAGTTCTTTCATCCAAGCAATCTAAAAAATTATGATCCAAGCAAGCTTACAAATATGGTTATTGAAGTAATTAATAGAACTTCAAAGGAAGAAAATTATTTGTCAATGACTTTTGTGCCTACTGAAGTTGAAGGAAGTATCGTCAAATGTGGTCTACTTGTTTTTAACGATGTTACCGATCAAAAGAAGAAAGAATTACAAGCTAATATTGAATTAGAAGACGCATACAATAAATCACAAAGCGCTTCTAAGGCTAAAACATCCTTCTTATTCAATATGTCTCATGATATTAGAACTCCAATGAACGCTATATTAGGTTTTGCGGATTTAATCGAAAAGCATTTAGACGATAAAGATAAATGTAAAATGTACCTACAAAAGTTAAAATCTTCTTCCTCATTCCTTTTATCCTTAATCAACAATGTCCTAGATATGGCTCGTATTGAGTCAGGTCAAACAGAGATTGTAGAAAGTGTTTGGAATGTGAATAATTTTGTTAGTGATTTAGTATCCGTATTCGAAAGTTCTATTAAAGAAAAGAATTTAAAATTCATAAAATTTATGGATATCAAACATGAAAATGTTTATTGTGACGCTACTAGATTAAGACAAATTTACTTAAATATTATTAGCAATGCAGTAAAATATACCCCTAACGGAGGAGAAATCAAACTCATCATCAAAGAGATTGAATGCGATAAAGAAGGATATGCCCGCTTCCAAACTGTAGTTAGTGATACAGGTATTGGAATGAGCAAAGAGTTCCTTCCTCATATATTTGAAGAATTTTCAAGAGAGAAAACTACCACCGAATCAAGAGTAGTAGGAACTGGTTTAGGTATGCCAATTGTTAAAACTCTTGTAACATTAATGCATGGTACAATTGAAGTAGAAAGTGAACAAGGTGTAGGTACTAAATTCACCGTCACTTTAGATCATAGAATTGCAAGAAAAGAAGAAATAAAAGTCGAAGAGGAAGAAATAAAAGATAAGGATATAGTTTCATATAAAGGAAAACGTATTCTTCTTGCCGAAGATAATGAACTAAATACCGAAATTGCTGTTACCATTTTAGAAGAAGCTGGATTTATTGTTGAACACGCAGAAAATGGTCAAGTATGTGTTGATATGATCAAAAATGCAAAAATCGGTTATTATGATTTAGTTCTAATGGATATTCAAATGCCTGTTATGGATGGATATAAAGCCAAAGAAACAATTAGAGCTATTAATAATCCTCGTTGCGATATTCCAATTATTGCTATGACTGCGAATGCATTTGATGAAGATAAACGAAAAGCATACGTTATCGGTATGGATGGTCATATTGCAAAGCCTATAAATATACCACAATTATTAGAAACTATCTCTAAGGTATTGAAAAAATAAGAAAAAAATATTTTTGTCATATCTTAAATATATGTATAATTAGAGATATGCTAAAGGAAATTATTTATGAAAGAAAACATTAAAAGAGCCATATTCTTTGATTTAGATGGAACATTATGGGATGCTTTACCTTCACTTAAAGAAGCTTATAATATCGCTATGGAAAATGCTGGTCAACCTTATCGATTTGATTTAAAGCAAATCAAATCATATATGGGGTTAACTCCAGAAGAAACTTGTCTTCTAGCTTTTAAAGATAAAACTATAGAAGAAGGTTTAGCTCTATTTAAATTATGTTATGATTATGAACTTGTTTATTTAAGAGACCATCCAGGCACCTTATATCCTCACGTTAAAGAAGTATTAGGTCAACTAAAAAAAGATTATCATTTATATATTGTAAGTAATGCCGATAAAGGATATATTGAAAACTTCATTGCTTCTTGCCATATGGAAGAGTATTTCGAGGGCTTTGTTCAAGCAGGAGATACTTCCCTTCCTAAATGGAAAAATATATTGTATTTAAAGGAAAGAGAGCATGTTGATGATTTGATATATGTTGGCGATACTTTAAAGGATAAAGAAGAAACACAAAAAGCACAGCAAAAATTTATTCATGCTGCATATGGTTTTGGTCAAATAGAAGATGACGAATATTTTGTTTCCTCATTTGATGAACTTCCTTCTTTAATTAAAAAATTATTCTCTATATAATCTATATTACTAAGTAAAGAGCTCGTAAAA
>JALFBO010000181.1 GCA_022772105.1 Erysipelotrichaceae bacterium
CTTTTTGTTTCCTTTTTATACTGCTTGTTTCTTCTTTTGCGACTTTTTGCATTCTGCGATGATATCATCAATATCGTCATCTGCTTCTTTGATTGCATCATTTACAATGATTTCATCAATGCTATATTGAGCATCAATTTGAGCTTGTAATTCATATTCTTTGTAAAGATATTTTCTTGTGATGATACCGATTCTTAACGATAATAACGCATTTGCTGCACCTTGAGTTAAAGATTTAGCTACTTCGTTTAATCCAGGTATTGCCGTTATAGCGCCTTTAACTAATTTGTTGATACCATTTACTACCACATCCTCAAGGTTTAGACTTTGTAAAGAATAGGCGATAAGGGCATTTCTAAATACTTTGACAATCAATTTAGAAAGTTGCGCATAAGAAGGGTGATATCCACATTTAACAACTATTTGCATAATCATTCTAATATTTAATAGGATAACTGTTGCTGCATCGAATTTACTGTTTTGAGATATCGCGGTACACGCTAGTACCTTCGCGGCATTAGAATTAATTATCTTATTGATTTCCTTATTAATCTCACTTTTATAAACTACTTTTAATGTTTCGGTAAGCATTTTCTTGTTTCCCATAGATTCTTTAATTTTTTCTTTTGATTCCATGGAAACATCTTTAGATTTTAATAAATTTTTTGCCACTTTTCTTAATTTTTTATAATTAATACGCGATACCTTTTTTGCACTTTCAACGTCAATAGCGTCTAAAGTAAAACAAGGTGTGCCTAAAGCAACAGCGATAGGTCTAATGACAAAAATAATGAGTAATAGTAATAAGATAACTAGTACAGCATATCCTCCATAAGGATGGATGTCATAGAAAAAGCGGAAAATATCTAATATGCAAGAAGCGATAACTATTACCATGACTGTGATGCAGGCAATAGAAAGAATCTTCCAAAATTTTTTATTGGTTTTTTTGATTACTTTCTCTTCTTCGTTACCATCTATTAAAGCTACTTCTCTTTTTTTATTTGTTTTTGCTAATTCTTTCTTCATTTTTCATCACCTTTAGAAAAGTATATCATAATTTGTTTCTATTTGCATATATATGGGATGTTAGATTTTGTTGCTAGAAAAAAAGAGAATTTATGCTTTGTATTACTAATAAAAAAGAAAAAGAAAGAAAATTACTTTTTCACAATTAACTTTCTTTCTTCTTATATGATTTGATCTTCTTTTGATCTTTGTTTTCTTGCACTTTGCGTCTATGCTCTTCTTTACGAAGATATTCTACTAGGAATTGTAACGCTTCTACATAACCTACAAATCCTTTTCCAGAGATAATCTTCATCGCTGCTTTACCAGTAACAAGTCTTTGTCTAAATTCCTCACGTGAGTTGATGTTGGAAATATGAACTTCAACAGTAGGTATTTGCACAGCAACAAGAGCATCATATATAGCATAAGAATAATGAGAATAAGCTCCAGGATTAATAATTATTCCATCAACTTTTTCTTCAAATAGACAACGATGTATGACATCGATAATTTTGCCTTCATGATTAGATTGATAAAAATCGATGGTAACATGTTCTAAATCTGCTTTCTTTTGAATTAATTCACATAATTCTTTATATGTACCGGAACCATAAATTTGAGGTTCTCTAATTCCTAAAAGATTTAGATTTGGACCATTAATTACCAATATTTTCATAGAATTGCTCCTCCATTGCTTCTGCAGCAGCTTCTATAGAGTCATTGTTGTCGAATTCAAATGTTTGATAAAGGCGATATAAATCTTTTCTTCTTTCATATAATTCTTCATATGCTTCACGTGTAGATGCAAGAGGTCTAACATCAGAGAATTCAATATCTTCTTCATCTCTTACTACATTACAAATAATGCCATTTTGTCTTAAAGCAACCATGTTATCTTGACGGGTGACAATGCCTCCTCCACAAGAGATTACTTTATTGTTGCTATATGCATATTCTTTACATAATTTTGATTCGATTTCTCTGAAAGCTTCTTCTCCACTATCTTTGATGATGTCACGGCAAGATTTTCCTTCTTGTTTTTCGATTAATTCGTCTAAATCAATAAATTCTTTACCAAGATTTTGTGCGACTAATTTGCCAAGAGTGGATTTTCCAGAATATGGCATACCAATTAAAACAAGGTTATAGAGGCGTTTTGCTAGTGTAGCGTATATTTCATCGATTAATACTTCATTATATTTTCTTTGTACAAAATATTGAGAAGAATAGAATGCTTGTGCTGCTAATAGTTGTAATCCACATATTGTCTTAATGCGGTGTAGTTTCGCGGTTGCAAGTAGTTTAGTATTGATAGGATCATAAACCCAATCGATTACTGCTTTGAGTTTCTTTAATGATTTCATATGGGAAAGTTGAACCATAGTATCATCAACATTAGGAGCCATTCCACATGGAGTAGTGTTGATTAATACATCAACTTTTTTTAGATTATATAAATCATCAACAGAGATAGTTCCTTCGTGTTCTTTATAATGCGCTGAACAATAAATTATTTCTTTAGCACCTAAGTCTTTACATGCTTTAGTAACTGTTTTGCTAGTAGCTCCAGTACCAAGAATAACAATAACTTTTCCTTTTATATGAACTTTTTCTTTTCTAACGCAATACAAAAATCCATCGTAGTCAGTATTATAACCAATTAATCCTCTATCTTTTGTGTTTACAATAGTGTTGACACAGCCAATAGCTTTAGCATTAGGATCAATTTCAGATAAGTATTTCATAACTTTTTCTTTGTAAGGCATCGTCACATTAATTCCTACGAAGTCTTTATTTTTGAAGAAAGCACCAAGTTCTTCCTCTTTTAAAGAAACTAATTCGTATGGGTGAGATGATAATAAATCATGAATTACACGAGAATAGCTTTTAGTTACATTCGCTCCAATTAAACCAAAAATCATTTTTATTTACTTCCTTTCATATATAAATATCCATAACGAGTACATAGCTCATCGAGGATAACAAAACCCGCGAGCGAGTCAATGATAACACCTGCTCTTAATAAAACGCAAGGATCATGTCTACCATGAAGATTATAGTCAATATTTTTATTTTCCTCAAGATTTACCGTCTTTTGTGTTTTACCAATTGATGGAGTAGGTTTAAATACAGTTCTAAAAACAATATTTTCACCATTAGAAATTCCACCTTGAATTCCACCAGAATTATTTGATAAAGTTCTTACTTTTCCTTCATTTATTTCAAAAGGATCGTTAACTTCGCTTCCTTTTTTTGAGGCAAATCCAAACCCTAAGCCAAATTCGATACCTTTTACCGCTGGTATAGAAAATATTGCTTTAGCAATATCTGATTCAAGAGAATCGAAGTATGGTTCACCAATTCCTGGCTCAAGTCCTTTGATGGTTGTTTCAATAATTCCTCCCACGGAATCTTCTTCTTCCTTAGCTTTTTTTACTTCCTCGACCATATCGCTTCCTGTTTTACCATGGATAGAAATTATTCTAGATTCTATTTCAATGCCTTTTTCTTTTAGGATAGGAAGGATTATTCCTCCCGCTCCTACTAGTGCAGCAGTAAGACGAGCCGAAGCAAAACCAGAACCACGATAATCTTCAAACCCCATTTGTTTAACTTTTTGCGTGTAATCAGCGGAAGAAGGACGTAAAATATCTTTCTCATAATCGGAAGAGTGAGTGTTTTTGTTCTTTACGATTAAGGTGATAGGATTTCCATTGGTATAACCGTTGAATACCCCAGAAATTATTTCTACTTCATCATCTTCAATACGTGGCGTAGTTAATATGCCATTAGATTTTCTTTTAAGCATTTGGTTTTTGATGAAATCATAGTCGATCTTAATACCAGGAGCTTGTAAGAATAATGTGGAACCAACGCACTCTCCATGTGATTCACCAAAAATAGAAAGCTTTATAGTATTACCCATTATTGATGCCATGATTCCACCTCCTTAGCAATTAAACGCTCTATTTCTTCATTGTTTAATGATTTGATATTTGTTTTATAAGAAGAATCTACAAATACAAATGAAACTCCTTTATTAGAAGCCTTTTTGTCATTTCTAATATATTTCATCAAAGAAGGAATATCGTTCTTAGAAATATTAATTTGAGGTAAATTCAACTTAGAAGAATAATGTTTTAGTGCTTCTTTTAAAGAGTCATCGATTACAAAGCGCATACCATATCCCACAGCTTCTCCGTGTTTTAATGTTTCTCCTAAAGAAAAGTGACTTTCCAAAGCATGTCCAATAGTATGTCCAAAATTAAGAATTCTTCTTAGGTTTTCTTCCTTAGGGTCAATAGCGACAACTTCATCTTTAGCAATTATAGACTTTACAATTATTTCTTCAAGATTATTAAAAGGGTCCTCCATCAATTCTAAAATTGATTTGTCCATGATAAATCCCATCTTTAATGCTTCAAATAGCCCGTTTGTTAATTCTCTTTGAGGAAGAGATTTTAATGTGTCCATATCAAGTAAAAGAAGTGAAGGAGAATAAAAAGTACCAATTACGTTCTTAATAGAATCAAAATCAACTGCAGTTTTTCCTCCTACCGATGCATCAATCATGCTTAATGCCGAGGTAGGAATAGAAATCCATTTTATTCCTCGTTTGTATGTTGAAGCAACAAAACCGGTTAAGTCAGAAACCACCCCACCTCCACAAGAAACAATCACATCATTTCTAGTAAAAGAGAGTTCAACTAAACGAGATTGAATTTTTAAATAATTATCAAAAGATTTAGATTTTTCTCCAGGAGGAAGAATGTAAACATAACTTTGATCGATATTATTAAGAATGTCTTGATAGTACGAAGAAGGTATATTTTCATCAGTTACGATTAATACTTTTTTATTTTTATCAAAATATGATGAACAAGAAGATAAAATTCCTCTTTCACAAATAAGTGGGTATGTATTATTTATTCCATGTAGTTCAATCTTCATAAAATACCTCCCATATTTTTACATATTATACTATAAAGTATAATCTAAAGAAAACAAAAACCATTTTCAAAA
>JALFBO010000162.1 GCA_022772105.1 Erysipelotrichaceae bacterium
ATTAATTCCATAAAGAAAAATAAAGTAGCTTTAAAAGCTCCTGTTACCACGCCAATTGGTAAAGGATTCAAATCAGTAAACGTTCAACTTCGTCTTCTATTTGATTTATATGTCAATCTTCGTCCTGCATTATCTTTACCAAACACATTATCTAGATTCGATAATATTGATATAGTCACATTTAGAGAAAACACAGAAGATTTATATATTGGTGAAGAAGTAGAGATTGAAGATGGTTACATCGCTTATAAAAAAATTACTAAAAAATGTAGTGAACGCATTATCCGTTACGCATTTGAATATTGTTTAGCACATAATAAGAAAAAATTATGTTGCGTCCATAAAGCCAATATCCTAAAAAAATCAGATGGCTTATTTTTAGATACTTTTAATCGCATCAAAGAAGAATATCCTTCTATTGAAGCTAGTGATAAGATCGTTGACAATATGTGCATGCAACTTGTTATGAATCCTAACCAATTTGAATGTATTGTTGCTCCTAATTTATATGGCGATATCTTAACAGATTTAATCTCAGGATTAATCGGAGGACTAGGTTTAGCACCTGCGGCAAATATCGGTAAAGAAGAAGCAATCTTTGAAGCAGTACATGGTTCCGCTCCAGATATTGCCGGACTTAATCTTGCTAACCCTACCGCCTTCTTATTAAGTGGCGCTATGATGCTTGAACATCTTGGTGAACAAGAAAAAGCTAACAAACTAAAAGAAGCAATTAAAGAAGTATTATTAGAAAAGAAATATTTAACTAAAGATTTAGGAGGTAGTGCTTCTACTACTGAATACACAGATCAAATCATTGCTCATTTAAAATAGGAGGAACATTTATGTATGATTTAAATCGTTGTTTTTCGCTTCTAGAAAAACTTTCCTTTAATCGTCTAGCTGGCACTAAAGACGAAGAAAAAGCTATCTCTATTTTAAAAGAAGAAATTGAAAAAGAAGGTTTAGTTCCTCAAGTTGAAGGATTTGAAATTGATGCTCCTTATATAGTAAAGGCTACCTTAAAAGTATTAGAACCATACCAAAAAGAATATATCGTCACTGGTGTAGGTATGAGCGGTTCAACTTTAGAACAAGGCATTGATAAAGAACTTGTTTACATTGAAAATGTCTTAGATGTCAACCTTGTTGATGTAGAAGATAAGATCGTTTTGATCAATGGTAGAATGATCAATAAATTCTATAAAGAAATCGTAAAAAGTAAAGCCGCTGGTTTTATTTCTTTTTCAGGAAGTGTATATGATAAAGAAGAAGATTCTGATTTATTAATTAGAACTATTAGAGAAAAAGATTATGAACTTGGTAAAATTCCTGGTGTCAATCTTCGCGCTTTAGATGCAGAAGAATTAGTTAGAAACGGAGCAAAAAAAGTTAATCTTACTCTTATTCAAGAAGAAAGAAAAGCGGTTGCTCATAACGTAATTTGTGAAATCAAAGGAACTAAACTACCTTCTGAAGTCATCGTAATAAGTGCTCATTACGATTCGGTAGAATTCTCATCTGGCGCATATGATAATGCTTCAGGAACGGTTGGCATTATGGAACTATTACACCATTTTAAAGAAAATCCACCATCTAGAACTTTGCGTTTTATATGGTGTGGCGCGGAAGAAAAAGGCTTATTAGGTTCTAAAAACTATTGCCTTGTTCATAAAGAAGAATTAGCTAGTGTCGTATTCAATCTTAATATTGATATGATTGGCGTTGTTTTAGGAAGAGAGATTGCAGTATGTACTAGTGAAATGTCATTAGTCAACTACATCACTTATTTAGGAAGAGAGATCGGTATTGCTGTTAATTCTTCCCAAGGTGTTTATTCTTCTGATTCTACCCCTTTCGCGGATTCTGGTATACCAAGTGTTTCCTTTGCTCGTATTTCTCCAAGTGGAGGATGTGAAATCCATTCTCAAAGAGACAAAATACATTTTATGTCTAAAGAAGCATTTGCTTCTTCCTTAACCTTAATTCAAACATTCTTAGATAGAATGGTTAATGCATATCTTTTCCCAGTAAAAAAGATTATTCCAGATAACATGAAAGAAGAAATTGATTATTACTATTTAAGAAAAGAACGTCCTTCAAAATAAGCATATAATTTTTATAATTCATTATTCGCTCATAATGACATTTTGCTTATAATAAAAAGAACCTCATCCTTGAAGAAGAAGTTCTAGGATGAGGTTTTTCTTTACTTATAGATTATAGTTCTTTCCATTAGAGCAACTATAAACTTTTCTTTAATAACAAGATTTATTAATAAATTCAATGTAGAATTTAATTAAATATATATAAGCATCAATATCAATTTTTTCGTTCATGCCATGAACGCCACTTGTTAAAGAAAACTCTTCTCCTCGAGGAGCGAAACGATAACAATAAGAACAAAGTTCATTATAGAAGCAACAATCAGTTCCTCCAATAGTAAGGAAAGGTACGTATATCGCATCATAATAAGAAGAGGAAACATCTTTTAGCAAGGAAAATATTTCACTATCTAAAGATGAAATTTTTGATGCGT
>JALFBO010000170.1 GCA_022772105.1 Erysipelotrichaceae bacterium
CGTTCCATCATTAATTAAATTTTTCATTTTCTTATTTAATGAAAGTAAGTCTTTTATTGAAAAAATATTTTAATCAAAGGAGGTCCATCAAATGAAAATAAAAAATTTTTTAATAGCGGGTTCTATATTTTTGATACTTGGCATTGTACTCGCACTAATTTCTATTTCTACTATTGCTATTAGTGAATCAAAATACGAGAAAAAATTAATTATAAGCGAAAGCACTTATTCTACAAGTGATATAACCAAATTAAATATAGAAATTGATGCTGACACTGTTACTCTCATAAGTGAAGATAGAACAGATTTCTATATTCAAAATAAGGAATTAGAAGATTTAACATATAAAGTGGAAAAGATCGATGATACACTTTCTATCATTCAAAATAGAGATCACGTAAATTCTTTCTTTTCTTTAAATTGGGCAAAAAATAAGGTTTTTACTAAAACTCCATTAATTATAAAAGTTCCTTCTTCCTTAGAATTAGATTATTCTATCCAAATAAATGGAGGAATATTAAATATCAATCAAATAAATGGAAAAAATATTGATTTGAACGTTAATGCTGGAACTATTTCCATAAACGAATTATCTTCATCAAAACTGAGTCTTAATTTAAACGCTGGTGCTTTAGAACTCAATAGCATAGTTTCTTCAGATATCGATGTAAAAGTAAATGCTGGAGCCGCTACTTTAAAAAATGTTAGCGCATCTACTGTAGATATAGACGTTAGTGCAGGAGCATGTTCTTATGAAGGAATAATACAATCACGAGGCAATTTCTCTATTGCCGCTGGTGCTTTAGCTATCACTCTAACTGATGGAAGAGAAAATTATACAGTTAATGGAAGCGGAAGTGGTTCTTCAACTATTACTACTTCTAAAAGTGCTGGTTCTTTAGAAATAACATATAAATAAGATTTAAAAAAGAGCTGTAAAGAAATAAAATTTTAGATTAATTTTTATCTAAAAGACTATTTCAAAGCAGTTTTTTTATTTACAAATAATAGCGTGGAAAGTCTACTCATTTAGTGGTGGGGATGGATAGCACATTTATTTTATAATTTAATATATATGTTGCTATTGATTTCATACATATTAGGTGTTGAATTTTGACGTGTATGATATTTTTGCAGCTTACAAGCAAAATATCCCTTAAAAATGAAAAAGAACTGATATTTTTGTATCAGTTCTGTTGTTTCAATAATGTCTCGAGCCTACTGAGTTGATACAATGATTTTTAGTCTATCTTACAAGGTTGATACAAAAATTATACAGAGTTGATACCACTTTTTCATGTTTTTGAAAACGATAAAGTGGGAACAAACTCTTCTTATCTAATTTAAAAATTTATTAATGTACTGTTTTATTAAAACTAATGCATCTTGATAAAAAATATTGCCGACCCAACTTTTTAACTCTTTATTATCTTTACATATTTTTCTTAGCGATACATCATTTAAAAAAGAAGTTAAAAAATTTAATCCAAAAATTCTTTTATAAACTATTTTTAATACTTTATCATTCTTTTCATAAATCAAAGTTGTTACGCATCTTTTTTCATCTTTTGTAAAAGAATATTCTTGATCAATTAACACTTTAAAATTATCTTCAAGAAATAATATAGAAGAAGAAAGTAATTCTTGATTATCATTTTTCATTTTAATCAATTCATTTAACAACTTTCTACTTTTTTTATTTTCAAAACAATAAAAAAGCAATGGAATAATAGAAATCAATATGAAAAGAATTCCAATTTCTAGTAAGACGGGACTTTCTTCAATAATAGATAAAATTAATAAAGCAATATTCATAATAACCGCAAGTGAAAAAAGAATACAAAAAGATGTAAAAGAACGCAGTTTAGATCCTATTCCATCACCATATTCCAGCTCGTTATATTTATTTAACAATCTATAATATTTAATCTCAATATCACTCATTAATATCACTCTTTCACTAATTATTTAGATTCAAAATAATGTATTTTAAATAATCCAATCTTTTTTCTTTTAATTGTACATTTTTCTTTTGGTCCCATGTAAGAAATTTGTGCTCCATCTAATAATGTTTTTATAACTAAAACATTACCTTTTTCACCGATTTTACAAATGTCATCATATATTTCATATTCATCTGGGTGCCAATGAGTAATTTCAAGTTTGAATTTATCATTTTTTAAAACATTAAAATATCCCTCTCTACCATCCATAGAAATCTCATAAATAACATCATCAAATGTCCAAACAATAATTTCATTATCAACTAATTTATATTGTCCACCTAATTTTTTATTAAGAAGCATCATGTTATATAAATCTTCAGTAGTTTCAGGAATTATATTCAGTGATTCTCTATCTTTACCATCTAATGGAGAACAATAATTTCTTACTATATATAATGACTCAGGCAACTCATTTATATCAATCCTTTTTTTATCAATATAATTTCTTGCTAATAAAAGTTTAATAGGTAGCTTGATTTGTTCCTCAAATAGATGTATTTTTTTATCCATATATTCTTCAAGTGAACATTGTGCTTCTCTTTCGTATTTATCATATACAACATCCCAATTATTATTTTCTTCGTTAAAAATAAGCTCATTAAAATCAGGAAAAATAAATATTTGATCATTATAGATAAAATAATCTAATGAATTGTTTTTTTGTTTAACATATTTTATTGGCAAATTTTCTTCAATTGAATAATTGTAAAAAACGAATTGCTTACTATGAAAGACTTTGCTAGAATAAGGAATTTTAAAATCTTTATAATATGCAGAATTTTTATATTTTTTTCGATTTGATAATTGAATAAAGGGAGAAGCTATTAAAAACATCATTAGCCCAAAAAGGATTAATGGAGATACAATAATTATTAATAAGATATAGATTAAATATTCATACCATTTCATAATTATCTCCTCCTTTACTTTTTTTGTAAAATTATTCGTAAGCGTCAAAATATTCCAGGTTTGAACAGATTCAAATGAATGAATCGAATTTAACTTACTTTATAGATTAATTTTCCATGGCAAAAGATTTTCTAATTCATTCTTTGAAGGATTAGTACCAATTTTTTCAATAAGTGTTTTTAAATATAGCTTTGCATCTATTCCATTAGCTATTGCAGTTTGAAGGATAGAAAAAATTATTACAGAAGATTCTGCACCATTTGATGTATTTGAGAACAAAAAGTTTTTCCTAGCCATAACAAAAGGCTTAAC
>JALFBO010000009.1 GCA_022772105.1 Erysipelotrichaceae bacterium
ACGCATAATAGTCCTATTCCAATAGATAAGCTCGTTCCAAAGCATAAATCTAGTTTCCATTCATTAGCCTTTAATTCATAAGGGAATTCTTTTAAAAGTGAAAACGATCTTTTCTTGATACTTCTAAATAAAAGCAAACTACTTACAAAAGATAAAATAATAATTATATAAGATATAATTCCTAAATATATAGTAGTCATAATTATTTCAAACTATCTATCCTTTCTTTATAAGAATCAGATTTTAAAATATAAGAACCTGCGACTAGTACATCCGCGCCTTTTGAAACGCAAAGCTGTCCAGTTAAAGCATTAATTCCTCCGTCAACTTCAATTAATAAATAAGGATTTAATATTTTTAGTGCAAAGATATTTTCAATCTTTTCTAAAGCGCTCATCATAAATGATTGTCCCCCTTTTCCAGGTTCAACAGACATGACAAGCACTAAATCAATATAAGGAATATAAGCTTTAATTTCCGTAAATGATGTATCTGGCTTAATAGATATACCTACTTTACATCCTCTTTGATGAATATGGTTTATCAAAGGAATCACATTTTCTTTTTTAACTGCTTCATAATGAAAAGTTATTAAATCAGCCCCTGCATCAATAAATTTATCAACTTGTTGTTCCACATTGATAATCATTAAATGGACATCAAAGAAAGCTCTTGGCAATGCTTTTTTTAATTTTTCAAGTACTGAGTAAGAAAATGATCTGTTGCTGACAAAGAAACCATCCATCACATCAAAATGGATATAATCCGCTCCACTATTTAATAAAGAAGTACAAGTAGATACTAAATCTTCATCTTTTACTCCAAGAATCGAAGGTGCTATTTTTGTCATAATTAACGTTCCTTTCTAAATAATAATTCATCGCTTATTTGCACATAATTTTCATATGTTTCTTGAGGAATTATTCCTTCTTCTACCGCCTTTTTAATAGCGCAATCTTTTTCTTTTAAATGCAAACAATTTGTAAACTTACAAGATAAAAATTTATCGACAAATCCTGGGAAGAACTTAGCTAAATCATCCTTTATCAAAGGTAATTCTAAAGAAGAAAATCCTGGAGTATCGGCAATATAACCATCTAAATAAGGAAGCAAGACTACTTCTTTAGTTTGATGCTTTCCTCTACCTAAAGCAGAGGAATATTCTCCTATTTCTCTTTGATAGTTTTCATCAATCAAATTAATCAAAGAAGATTTTCCAACTCCTGTTTGCCCCATAAAAGCAATAGTCTTTGTTTTTATTTCTTCTTTTATTAGTTCTAACCCTTCTTTAGTTCTTTTAGAATACGGAATCACTTTAATTCCTATCTTATTATATTGTTCACATATTTTTTTAATTGCATCTTTTTCTTTTGCTAAATCCACTTTAGTCAAAACAATAAGTGGTTCAATGTGTTGTGTATTTAATAATGTAAGAAATTTATCCATTAAGAGAGAAGAAAATAAAGGATTTTCTAAAGACATTACTACTATACCTAAATCGATGTTGGCAACATTAGGTCTAAATAAAGAATTCTTTCTTTCATATATATCTTCAATAACACTATCTTCTTCATTAACTTCTACAAAATCACCAACTTGTAATTTCATCTTCTTATGACGAAAAACGCCCCGAGGTTTACATAGGAGCGTTTTATCATTTACCATAACGTTATATAC
Organism: Erysipelotrichaceae bacterium; assembly: GCA_022772105.1. Taxonomy (GTDB): domain Bacteria; phylum Bacillota_I; class Bacilli_A; order RFN20; family CAG-449; genus UBA3210. The sequence goes on from JALFBO010000009.1 coordinate 1,678, forward strand.
TCCACATACTGTGGAAACAACGCGACCTTTCATATAGATTAATCTTTGTTCTTTCTTCCGAATATTTTTTGAAATAAAGATACTTTTTTCATCAATTCTGGATTCTTAATTAAACGATCGATTTCTTTTTTCATCTCATCTGCTGATTTATAGCGATCATCTGGATTTTTTGCACACGCCTTATTAATAATTTTTTCAATTTGGACTGGAATTTTATTATTAATTTTTCTAATAGAAGGCATTTTATCTTTGATGTGCTTTAAAGCTACATAAACAGGAGATTCATCATCGAAAGGAACTCTACCCGTTAATAATTCAAAGAAAGTTATTCCCATTGCATAAATATCTGATTGAGGAGAAGCAGGTTTTCCTTGAGAAATTTCTGGTGCTAGATAGTGGACAGATCCCACTACTACATTACTTCTTGTTACTCGAGATGGAGCATTAGAGAAAGTCGCAATACCAAAATCACCAAGTTTTACTGTTCCATCTTGCGTGATATATAGATTTTGTGGTTTGATATCACGATGAATAACATTATGTTGATTCGCGTGATAAATCGCTCCGCATAATTGGCTCATAATATCTAAAGCTTCTGAAATAGAATATTTGCCACGAACGTTTAACACATCTTTTAAAGTTTGACCATGAATAAGTTCATTGACCATATATGGTCTTCCTTCAAATGTACCTAAGTTAATAACTCTAACAATATTAGGATGATTTAAAGATGCAGCGGCACGCGCCTCCCTTTCAAACCTAGTTATAGATACTGGATTTTTCATCGTTTCTTCTCTAATAATCTTAATTGCCACTTCTTTTTTGGAAATTAAGTCCTTAGCTAAGTAAACAATAGCCATTCCTCCTTCGCCTAATACTGATATTACCTTATAACGTTCATCGATTAAATCACCGATTTTCATTATTATCTATCCTCCATTAGTACGATTGCTATGTTATCTTTGCCACCTTTTTTATTTGCTCTACTAATCAATAAATCAATCTTATCGCTAGTAGAAAGGGTTTCAATATTTAAAACATCTTCAATTTCTTGGTCAGACAACATATTATATAATCCATCTGAGCATAACAATATAGCGTCATATGCATTAGTAATCTCTGTAGTGGCCACTGATAAACTTGGATATGTGCCTAAAGCATTCATCAAAACGTGACGTTTAGGATGAGTATCCATTTCTTCTTTTTTTATCTTTCCTGTTTTATAAAGGAATTGTACATAAGTTTGATCTTCCGAAACTTGGCATAATTGACCATTGATCAAAATATAGCAACGAGAATCACCCACATTACATAATAATGTTTTATCTTTACGGATAGCAACAAGACATAAAGTTGTACCCATGTCTAAATATTCAAGTTTACTTGATCCTAAAAGGTTTACTTCTTTATTCGCTTTTTTAATAGTTTTTAGTAGTGTTGCTTTCATTGATGAATATGATAAAAATTTATCCGTATTTAACATTTTTTCAGAAATAATCTCCATCGCTAAATGTGATGCTGCATCTCCTCGACAATGTCCACCCATTCCATCTAGTACCATTAAAAATAAATCACCTGATTTGTTTTCAACTATACATGCACTATCTTCGTTATTAGGTCTAACTAGACCTGGATCTGTTTTTACGCTGTAAATCATATTCTCTTACTCCTCATTATGTTTTGCTCTTAATTGACCACATGCTGCGTCAATATCAGTCCCAAATTCTTTTCTAATAGTTGTATTCACTCCATGTTTTATACAATAATCCATAAAAGCGTGAATGGTTGCTGAATCAGGTCGATCATATCCTTTTTCAACAACTGGATTACATGGAATCAAATTCACATATGCAAATGTTGGTTTGATTAATTCAATCAATTCTCTTGCATGTTCTAAAGAGTCATTAACCCCTTTAATTAATATATATTCATAAGTTACTCTTCTTCCCGCTAAATCGATATACTCTTTTATCGCAGGTATAAGTTCTTCTAACGGATGAGCTTTATTTATTTTCATCAGTTTAGTTCTTAGTTCATTATTCGGTGCATGTAAGGAAATCGCTAAATTAATTTGTAGTCCTTCTTTACCGTAACGAATAATTTTTGAAGGTATTCCGCATGTTGATACTGTAATATGTCTTGCCCCTATTGCTAAGGCTTTTTGATCATTGATAATTCTTACAAAATCGATGACGTTATCATAATTATCAAAAGGTTCTCCCGTTCCCATCACCACTACGTGGGTAACTTTTTGTCCTTCTTCCTCTAAAAGATCATTAAGGACAAGAACTTCCCCAACCATTTCTTCAGGAAGAAGATCCCTCTTTTTCTTAAGTAGACCAGAAGCACAGAAGGAACATCCCATATTACATCCTACTTGTGAAGAAACACAAGCAACATTACCATAGTTGTATCGCATCAATACAGTTTCAACTTTGCTTTTATCTTTAAATTCCACAAGAAGCTTAATCGTCCTGTCACTCGCAACTTGCTTGACATATATACTTGGTTTATCTAAGCAATATTTTTCTTTAAGCACATCACGGAATGATTTAGAAATATCGCTCATTTCATCAAATGATTTAGCTTTCTTTTCATAAATCCAAGTGAACAATTGCTTTGCTCGATAAGTTTTTTGCCCTTCTTGAACCATTAATTCAGCAAGTTGACTCATCGTCTTTCCATAGAGATTAATCATAAGTCTTCCTCACTTTTCTTTATCATCTTCGCGTAATATACACCATCTGTTTGATATTCATAAGGGAAAATAATCTTCTCTTCCATAAGGAAGAATTCACTATGTTTATTTAAGAACTCTTTTACTATTTTCCTTGATTCTTTATCATTTAATGTCGTAACTGAATAAACGAAAGTTCCTTCATCTTTAACATATTTTGAAAATTCTTCAATATATTCTTTTTGAACTTTGATTAAATTGTCCATGTCTTCTTTTTTGAAAGTGATAACAATCTCTGGTTTCTTTCTAATTAATCCAAAATCAGAACTTGGTGGCATGCATAAAACTTTATCCATTTCACCATATTGATAATGAGTAATCAGTAAAGATAAACTTGATTCAATTGGAATTAAATTTGAAAGGCGGAAATGTGATGCCATAAGGCGAGTTTGATTGCTAGCGTTAATATTTGGGCACACATAATTTACTTTACCAAAATCATTCATCCTTAGTGCAGTAGCTAAAGCAACTGTCTTATTATCAGAACAAATCAACACTTTATCTCCTTGAAAAGGATCAAGTATATCAACAACAAACTGTAAAGAGTGATCAAGGACAAAAATATCATGATTTAAGAAAAATTTATTTTCATTTAGTTTTCCTTTACCGACATAAGAATAACCTGAAGTAGTTAATTTGCTTTTAGTAAAATCTTCATCCTTGTTTAAAGCTTCAAAGTCTCCTTTCATCATATTGATGGAAAGAGCAATTGGTGTTTGTGATCGTGTGAATGAAATTGTTTTAATTGTATTCTTAGGTCCATAGTGTTTAAGCCACATTTTAATTAACCATTCTGGATAAGAATACATTAAGGATAATCTTTTATAAGCAATGTTTTTGTTAAACTCATCTATGGTAGTAGGTTTTTGATATATTGAAGAAATTTTATTCTTAGCTTCTTCAAAATTAATTTTATAATTATTTTCTTTTATCGATTCTTTTAACCAGGTAAGAACATCATTAATAACCACATTACGACAATAACGCGCAAAAGCTAATGAGATTATCAAAATATTAACCTCATCGGATGAAAAATCATCTTTAATTACTTCATTAAGTTCCCATTTAAAAAAATAATAACGATTGATAACAGATTTTAAAACATCCTTTATCTTTGTCACATCAGAATTATCAACATTTAATTGTCCAACATATTTATTCATCGCTTGCGCGAAAGTAATTTCTTTTCCAAGCACTCGATTAAATAAGCCAAGGGAATAATCTAGTAAGTTCATTTTTCATCACCTATTTCCTATTCTACCATTGTTGTTTGTTAATATTAAGAAAAATTTATTATATTATAATAAAAACTTACATTTTTTTATTAAAGTATATAAAAAAAGTAAAAAAAAAATGATTCTAAATAAGAACCATTATTTTTTGAAGTTTTGGAAAATGTTATATGATGTTGTTTCTTCTACTTCGCTTTCAAATGATCCGACTGCATCCTCTGGATGTTCTTCATCAAACTTTTCAAACATATTTCCTGTATATATTTCTTGATTTTCATCGTATGGAACTTCCCCTTCTTCTTCTATGCTAGATTCAATAAATCTTGGATAAGAAGGATTGATGCGTGAATAGACGCTCTTACCATCAAAATAAATAAAATATACTTGCGCATGAATTGAAAATTCTTCGCTAATTTTTAAAAGAGTTTGTGCAATTTTTTCTTCTTTTTGGGCAAATTTTCTATCACATTCAACTCTAATCAATAAGTTGAATGAAGTTTGTTCGTGCCCCTCATTATATACAAATGAATCAAAAGAAGATACTAATAAATCAGCGCTAGAAATACCAAATTGAGCACATATCAATTGATGATATTTTTTATCTAATTCACCTACTAAAAATAAATCTAAACCAATAAAAGAAATATTAACCATAAAAGGCCTCCTAATTGTCTTTCTAATTATGACTTATTTAAGGCATAATTACAAGGAAAAATTAATAATCAGTATATGGGTCTACATCCACAGTAACTTGTACTTTTTTGTTTTTTGTGGACAAACTAATAATTTGTAATATTTCCTCTTTAATATCTTCGATATTTTTATATTTTAATAATATTTTTCTTCGATATTTACCATTCATAACCACTAAATATGGTTCACTTGGTCCTATTACCCAAACTTTCTTTGTAGCAAATTTTGCTTCCAAATACTTTTTAAAGAAAATTGCAGCTTCCTTAACTGCCTCCTCTTCCTTACAAGAAAATGTAAGCATAGTACAATATACGTATGGAGGATATTGGGAAGTTTTTCTATTAGCCATTTCCTCGTTGAAAAAGCGATTATAATCCTGGGTTTTTGCATCATATATGACAAAATTGTTAGGAACATATGTTTGAATAATCGCTCTTCCTTTTTTGGTACTTCTTCCCGCTCTTCCTATGGCTTGAGTAAGTAAATCAAAAGAACGTTCATTAGATCTAAAGGAAGGAATGTTTAACCCTAAATCCGCTAGAACGATACCTACAAGAGTTACGTTTTTAAAATCATGGCCTTTAGCAATCATCTGAGTACCTATTAAAATATCTGCCTCTTCTTTTTCAAATGAAGTGATAATGGATGAAGCTTTCATTCTAATCTTTGTCACATCAGAATCTAGCCTTAAAGTTTTAGCTTCAGGAAATAGGGCACTAATTTCGCTTTCTACCTTCTCAGTGCCAAATCCAACTTTTGAAAATAATGTGGAACCACATTTAGGACATTCTTTTTCCTCTTCTTCCACATATCCACAATGATGACACTTCAACATCTTATCTTCTTTATGATAAGTCAAAGGAAGGAAACAAGTAGGACAACGACTGACTCGATTACATTTTCTACACGTGACAAAAGGAGCGAATCCACGCCTATTTATAAGAAGTAAAGTTTGCTCATGGTTTTGTAAATTCTTTTGAATTTCTTCACGTAATCTCAAAGATAAAATCACTGATTTTGTATCGATATTTGATGGTTTTAGCATATCTATAACTTCTGTATGAGGTAATTCATTCTCGTTGTAGCGCTTCTTCAAGTATAGTTGATGATAAACTCCTCTTAAAGCTCTTATCTTTGTTTCTAAAGATGGTGTCGCGGAGCCTAAAACCACTTTACAATTATGATATTCTTGTCTCATAAATGCTACAGTGATGGCATTATAAAATGGTGAAGATTCTTGTTTATAAGTCTCTGAATGTTCTTCATCGATTATGATTAAGCCTATATTCTTTAAAGGAGCGAATATTGCACTTCTTGCTCCAACAACAATAGAGACATCTCCCTTTGCAATACGTCGATATTCATCATATTTTTCCGATGGAGTTAGTCCAGAGTGAAGTATAGCAATCTTTTTAAATCGAGCCTTGAATCTTCTTACCATTTGTACAGTTAATGAAATTTCTGGAACTAACATCAACACACTTTTACCTTGTTTTATTAATTCTCTAGAAGCATGAAGATACACTTCTGTTTTACCAGAACCGGTAACTCCTTCTAAAAGAAAACTTCTATCATTTCCAAAAACAATTTCTTTAAAAGCTTTTTCTTGTTCATCATTCAATTCTTTATATTCTTCTAAAGGTACATCCTCTTGAATTAATCTAATTTTCTCTTTTTTTATCTCTTTAACTAAATTCTTTTCTTCTAATTTCTTTAATACTGATAGTGATGATATATCTTTCTTTGCAATCTCTTTTTCTTTATTAATCAAACGAAGTAATTCTTTTTGCTTAGCACTAAGTCCTTCTTCACATGAAGAAAGAGGTACATAAAAAGATTCATAAGCAATCTTTGGTTTAGATAAAGACGAAGACTTAGGTTTTAAAGAAGGTGGTAGCATACTTTGATAAACAGAAATCAAAGGAGCAAAATAATAAGAAGCAATCTTTTTTGATAAAAGCGATAATTCTTCATTAAATAGCGGTTCTTCATCAATGATACTTTCTATCTCTTTTATTTTAATTCCTGTCTCTTGTTGATATTCTTCTAAGTTTAATGATGAAGGAGCAACACTTACAACATAACCCACTACTTTTCTATGAGCAAATTCAACGTAAACTCTTATCCCTTCTTTGATAATTTTATTTCCTTTATATGCATAAGAAAAAGGACGATCTAAACTCGTTGCTGCATATTCGATGATAACACCTAATATCAACATTCTAGATCCTCCTTCATATCTATTTTATTCTATTTTTAATGATTTTTTTAATTCTTTCACTTGCATCAACTACATTGTCATTCAACACACTATATTCATAATTAGTGGCAAGTGACATTTCGCTTTTTGCTTTACCTAGACGTTCTTGGATAATTTCTTCTGGTTCACTTCTTCTTCCACGTATTCTTTTTTCTAATTCTTCTATACTTGGAGGTAATAAGAATATGGAAACAACACCTTCATCATCTTTAAATTTGGAAAGAACTTGTTTAGCACCTTCCACTTCAATTTCTAAGAAAACATTTTTTCCTTCATTTCTTAATTTTTCTACATATGCTCTTGGAGTACCATAGTAGTTACCAACGAATCTTGCGTACTCAAGAAGTTCATTATCTTTAATTTTCTCTTCAAATTCTTCTTTAGTAACAAAGAAGTAATCTTTTCCATTCTCTTCTTGATTTCTTGGTAAACGAGTTGTCATAGAAATAGAATATTCAAGATTGAGGCTTTCATCCTCAAATACTAGTTTTCTGACTGTTCCTTTTCCTACTCCTGAAGGACCCGACAATACAATTAAAAGACCTTTTTTCATTTAAAAATACCTCATTAAAAAACTATCACTACCAAACGTTTTTTTCATTATATAAAAATATATTTTTAAAATCAACAAGAATGAATGACGTATTTATTTTCCTGTGATATTATGGAAAAAGGTGATACAAATGGCTATTTCAAATTACACTTTAACAAGAATTTTTAATTTATATAAGCCTTCTCTTTTAGGAGCGAAAATTTCAAAAATCGTACGTTTATCAAATTACGATTTCTCTTTTTTGCTCTTTTCTAAAACTCAAGAAAGCTTAATCGTATCACTAGAGCCAATTAATCCTTACTTTTTGATTGCTTCCTCATACTTTAAGATGATTGATGAAGGAAGTGGTTTTGTTGCAACTTTACGAAAATACTTTGATCAAGGAACTATTATTAATCTAGAAAAGAGTCCAAATGATCGTATCGTAACATTTACAATTAAAAAAATGACTCCTTCATATCAAATTATCACTAATAAATTAATTCTTGAATTAATTCCTCATAATTCAAACGCATTGATTCTTGATATGAATGATATCATCATCGATACTATTAGAAAAACTACTCTAGATGACAAAAGGCCTTGCTTTAAAGGAATGCGTTATACTCCTCTTCCAAGTGAAGATAAATCAATCACTTTAGAAGATACCTTAGATACACTTAAAAATAAAATCGGCAGAAATCTCTATATCGATATTGAAAAAAGAATCGATTCTGGGGAAGAAATTAAAGATATTTTGCTTCAAATCCTTGATTCCACCAAATTCTATGCCTACAAAAATGATGTTTATTCAATACCTTTAGTTTATAGCGAAAGCAAAGAGATTAAATTAGCGGATCTTGCTACACTCTATAGTGATCAAAATCAAGAGAAATATATGAAAAAGCATTATTTCGATATTTTCCATCTTGTCGAACATAAATTAAAAGGATTAAGAAATAAATTAATAAAATTAGACCAAGATTTAAAAAAGAATGAACTTCGAAAAGATTATGTAGAAATAGGTAATGCCTTATTTATGGCTTCTTCTTCCTACCAAAAAGGAATGAAAGAGATTGAAGTAGATGGAAAAACCATAACTTTGGATGAGCGTTTATCATTAAGTGAAAACGCAGAGAAATATTTTAAACTTTATCAAAAATCTAAGGTAGCATTAGAAAAGCTTCTTGAACAAAAAGAATTAACTAGGGAAAAAGTATCCTATTTTGAAAAAATTCAAAATCAATTAAAATTTGCTTCTGTCGATGATATTTTAGATATCAATGCTGAGCTTATGAACGATGGATATATTAAACAAGATAAAAAAGTAAAATATATTAAAAACAAAAAGAAGAAAAAAGAAAACGAAAAAGTATATCACCCCCACTTCGTAAATTCTAAAGATGGTACTAAGATTGGATTTGGGCTATCTTCTTTACAAAATGAATACCTTACCTTCTCTTTAGCAAATAAAGAAGATTACTTTCTTCATATTAAAGATTGTCATGGCCCTCATGTTATTATTTTTTCATCCTCTCCTAGTGAAGAAACAATTTTACTTGCTTGTGAAATTGCTTTATTTTACGCTGAAAAAAGTGTAGGAGATGTTTACATTACT
>JALFBO010000062.1 GCA_022772105.1 Erysipelotrichaceae bacterium
AGCACATAAAAAGGAGGAATTTTTATGGAAGAAGAAAAAATAGAGAAAAAACCTAATAAAATATTAGAGTTTCTAATTACTACCTTAAATGGTATGGCCTATGGCTTATTTGCTACATTGATTATTGGTACTATCATTAATACAATCGGAGGTTTCTTCCCAAATGGAGAAGGTGCTTCTGAATTTTGTAAATTTATGAATAATACAATATGTGGAGGAGCAAAAGTATTACAAGTTCTTACTGGCGCAGGTATCGGTGTTGGTATTGCTCTAGCTTTAAAACTAAATCCTTTACAAACTATCGTAGCGGCTGGTGCTGGCGAAATTGCTGCTTATTTTGCTTTAAGTACAAAATTTGTTACTGATAGAGTCATTAATAATGGTACGATGCAAGTTGGTGATCCATTAACAATATATTTAGTTGTTATTGCAACTGTTCTAGCTATGAAATTAGTTTTAAGAAAAAAGACTCCAGTCGATATTCTTATCGTTCCTTTATTTGGAATTTGTGTTAGTTTAGTCACTGCTTTATTGATTAGATTCCCTTCTATTTACGTAACATATGGAGTTCAATGGATTGTTAATGAAGGAACATTAATCGTTCCATTCTTTATGGGAATAATCGTCGCTGTGGTAATGGGAATGGCCTTAACTGCACCTATTTCTTCCGCGGCAATTGGCGCGATGGTATTTACAGGAAGTGGGGAAGGTTTAGCTATTGCTTCTGGCGCGGCCATTGTGGGATGTTGTTGCCAAATGGTTGGATTTGCCGTTCAATCACGTAAAGATAATAGTATTGGTATGGTATTTAGCATCGGAATTGGAACTTCCATGTTACAATTTAAAAATATTTTAAGAAAGCCTATTATTTGGCTTCCTACCATTATTGCTTCTGCAATACTAGGCCCTGTATCTACATGTTGGTTAAAACTTAAATGTATGGGATCATCTGCTGGTATGGGAACTGCTGGACTCGTAGGTCAAATTGGTACATATGCATCTATGGGCAATACTTGGCAAACATGGGTTGGAATATTTGCTTTAGAAATTATACTTCCTGCTTTACTAGTTTTAGGAATAGATATTCTATTTAGAAAATTTAATCTATATACAACTGGTGATTTCGAAGTTGAAAAGAAATAAATATTTAAAGAGTTTAAGATGATCAGAGTAATATCTATCATCTTTTTTTGTACCTAGAATTGATGAGAAAAAGATAATATCTACAAGATTTATTATTCGAAGCAAAATAACTTGTTTTATATTTACTATAAATATAAAATATAAATCAATCACAAGGAGAATTTTATATGAAATTAGATCCAATTGTTATCAGTTTATTAGATACTGATCTTTACAAATTTAATATGAATCAAGTTATTTTCCATAAGCATACTGATGCTGAAGGAGAATATTATTTTAAATGTCGTAATGAAGGAATTGTATTTACAGAAGAAATCGTTAACGAAATAAATGAACAAATTGATCATTTATGTTCTTTAAGATTTAAAAAGGATGAATTAAATTACCTTCGTTCTATTCGTTTTTTAAAAAATGACTATATTGAGTTTTTAAGATTATGGCATCCAATTAGAGATTATGTTACATGTTCACTAAATGAAGATGGAACACTAAATTGTGTAGTAAAAGGCCCATGCTTCTCTGCTATGCAATTTGAGATATATTTACTTGAAATAATCAATGAAACATATTTTAGAATGACATATGATTATGAGGAACTTGTAAAGCAAGCAAGAAGAAGATTGGATGAAAAAATAAAAGCTATCAATGAAGGAAAATATACTTTCCCATTTGCCGAATTTGGCTGTAGAAGAAGATTATCTAGGGAATGGTTAGATGTAGTTGTTAGGGAATTATCACAAAAGACTAATAAATGTGTGGGTACATCAAATGTATATTTAGCAAAAAAATATAATATTAAACCAATCGGAACATACGCTCATGAATTTGTTCAATTATATCAAGGATATCCTAATATTCCTCTTGCATACACAAACCATTATGCAATGAAAGACTGGTTTGCCGAATACCAAGGTGATAATGGAATTGCCCTAACTGATACCTTAACCACTGATTTATTCTTATTGGACTTTACTTTGTTAGACGCTAATTGCTATTCAGGTGTTAGACATGATTCAGGAGATCCATTTGTTTGGGGCGATAAAATCATTGCTAATTATGAAAAACTTGGTATTGATCCAAAAACAAAAACATTACTATTCTCTGATTCATTAAACTTTGATAAAGCACAAAAGATATACGATTATTTTAAAGATAGATGCCGTGTGTCTTTTGGTATCGGTACTTTCTTATCAAATGATTCAGATATACCTTCTTTAAATATTGTTATTAAGTTACAAAAAGTTAATGGTCATCCAGTAGCAAAACTATCAGATAATATTGGAAAAACAATGTGTTTAGATGATGAATATCTACAATATTTAAGAAACGCTGTAAATTATCGTATAAAAATAGGTAAATAAGAAGAAAGAAACTAATAGTTGCGAAGAGTAAACTAGAATTGCTTGGTGCAACTATTATTTTTT
>JALFBO010000185.1 GCA_022772105.1 Erysipelotrichaceae bacterium
TTTTTACTATTTCAAGGCTTCTGTCTCTAGTAGCAGCTAGTTCTAAATCATATTCCTCCAACATTTTAGAAATCAATTTTAAACAGTAGTCATCTGATTGATTGAAAAAATTAGATAAAAAAGTATCAAAGTTTTGTTTTAATTGTGATAAAATACTCATGAAGAAGTCATCCTTTCGTGTAGCAACTTAAGTATAACTTCTTCTTTTTTGTTTTGTCACCTACAAAAAATTAAAACAATCAAATTTAATTAGTTACTTGAAAAAAGCAAAGTTAATTGTTAAAATAAAAACAGTAATTTAAGAGGGGCCTAATTACTTATTTTACTAAATTTTATAAGAGGGATAAAATTTATGGTAAGTTTTTTGATAATGAATAAAATCATCTATGTTGATGAAACAACAGGAATGTTTTCCTATAGTTATTTTGATAATGACGAAAATCATTATATCGATTATGAAGAGATTATAACTTCTTTTTCTCCTACTTTTATTACCATATGTTTATGCGTGAGCAATGCCTGTAATTTTAATTGTGAATATTGTTTTAACAAAAATAAAAATAACAAGAAGATGACTTTTGAACTCGCAAAAAAAATAATCGATAAAATGATAGATATAGAATTCCCTTATTGTGATAAATATTACGTTGATGTAAGTGGATACGGTGAACCTTTACTAAATTTAGATTGTATTTTAAAAATTAATAAGTATTGTCAAGAAAAAAGTGATTTGATAAGAAAAGAAATATTAGTTTCATTTGTAACTAATGGATACTTATTAACAAAAGAGGTAGTAAATGTACTCCAGAATTCGGGAATAATTTTTGGTATTAGTATAGATGGAGATAAGATAACTCACAATAAAAAAAGAAAAACTATTTCAGAGCAAGATACATATGATATTATCTTAAATAATGTAAAAAACATTGAAAAAAAAGAATTTTTGGGTTGTGCCGTAACTTTATCTACTCCCACAATATCGTTGGAAACTATCATTGATAGTTTATTACCTTACTTTAATACTATCAGTATAAAACCAGTAAGAGAATCATCTTCACCTATTTCTCTTTCTACAATTGATAGATGGAATCAAGAGTATAGTAATCTTGCAAGACGTATTCTTAATGATGCAAGAAAAAATAATGTAAAAATTTTAAAATCTTTAATAAATGGAGATGATTACTTCGGAAAATTTTTATACAGATCAATCTTGAAAAATCTAACTATTAACCGCTGCGATTATGGAATATCTAGATTCTGTTTTACGGAAGATGGAAAGATGTTTGGATGTGCACCAGCAACATCATATGAAGAATTAAGAATGCCGTTTGTAAATGCGAATTATTATTTTAAAAAGCAAGTAGAGGATACAAAAAAAACTTGTTCTTCATGTCCTTTCTATTTATTTTGTGGAGGAGAATGTTTTATTGAAACAAAAATCAATAATTCCAAAAATTCTTCTTTATGTTCATTAAAAAAACATTTAATTCAACTATCTTTATACATATCATTAGAACTAGAAACAAATTTCCCATTTGTTTTTTATCAAATATATGAGTTTTGTAAAGAAAAGCAAAAAAGATTCTCTATCAATAAAGAACTATATGAATTTCTTTCATTACATGAAAATTATTCGTTTAATGAAGGAAAAGAAATTTTTTACTCACTAAAATGAAAGGAGAAAATAAAAGTATGAAAAAAAATATATTTTTCTTATCAACCATGTCATTAACTATGATGATAGGAAGTTTTAGAATAAGCTTTTTAGATACGACTTATTCTACAATTAATAATGAGTTGCAAATTAACAGAAAAGAATATAACGCCACAGTTGATCTTAATAAGGGAGGGAAGACCATTGTGGGTGCTGGAAAAGGAATCGATATTGTCAAATGCGATTATATTGATGCAAATTCCATAAAAACAGAATCAGACATTTTTGATTCTACTTGGTTAAGAAACTTATATGAAAATGGTGAAATATCACCATTATATTATGATAAAAGCTATGGTGGTTCTGGCTTTAGTATTCAAGATTTATATAGCAGAGTAAAAGCAAGCTATAATCTTGATACAGGAGCTAGTGCTGAATATGGTTCATTTGGAGGAGGATTCAGCTCTGGATTTAACTTAAGTGGAATTACTGAATATCGAACTTCGTTATCTACTTATTACTATTTCCAAAAATATACTCGCGAATCATATAATTATGCCCTTCCAAATACTGATAATCTATCATTATATCGTTCTCATCTATCTAATTCATATATAGAAAACCTTAACGAATATTTTAAAGGTAATCTATCTATAGATTCTTTATTTGATACATATGGCACTCATATTATTGCCAAAGCAACTTATGGTGGATCATACGATGTCTACTACTCAGCTAGATCAAATTCTTATAATTTTAAATTAGATAGTACTTCTTCATATGAAAATAAAATAAATGCGAAATGTGTCTATAAAGGAATAAAAGGTAGTGATTACTCAAATAACGCTTTCGAACTTACATCTAACTATGAAAAAACTTGTAATACATTTACGGATAGATTATATGCTTATTCTAAGGGAGGAGAAGGAAAAGTATATGCAACTAATTTTGATGATTTGCAAAATAAATTAGGAGCTTGGTATGACACTATTGATGGTAATGAGACTATAATTGGCATTAACAAGATAATTCCTCTATGGAAAATGTTACCATCTTCATTAAACACAACAACAAACATAAATAAACTTAAAAATGATTATCAATCTTATTCTAATGCCTATCGTAACAAAATATCTGCATCCGCTTCATTTATAGGAGGAAAAACAATATATGAAGAAATACCTTTAGGAAATGCTTCAGATACTTATAAAGTTACAGATGCAAAGCTAAACTCTCAAAAAAATTATTTCTCTATTAATTTTAACACTTCCAAATATTATAGTCCTGACTTATTGACATATAAGGGATATAAAACAGCAATTGTATCACTTGAGTTACAAATGAGAGAATTAGATGACGGCTATCAAGATTTTTACTTATATAAAGGTGAAGATTGTATTAATTCATACTTATTAAGAAGCAATATAAATTATGAATATGGATCAGGTTATAAAAAAAGTGATTTTGATTTAGTTACAATAAATTTTCCAATTTTTAATATTGAAGAATTATGTGATACAGATAACCTTACAATTAGGTTTAGAGCTCATGGTAATTGTAGTGATGACTGGGAATTTAGAAAAGCCAAACTTAAAATAATATATAGCATGTGTTAATAAATCGTGCATTTCAACGATAAAATAAGGGGGATTACAAAATGATAGAACTTCGCAATATATGTAAAATATATTTTACTAAATCTAATAAAGTTACGGCACTCGATAATATTAATTTATCGTTTCCAAGTTCAGGAATGCATTTTATTTTAGGGAAAAGTGGATCTGGTAAAACTACATTGCTCAATATTCTTTCTTCATGTGATTCCCCTACTTCTGGTGAAGTATTATTTGATAATAAATTAGTTTCATCATTTAAAGAAAAAGAATTATGTGAATTAAGAAACTCTTCTATTGGTTTTATATTTCAAGATTTTTCGTTAATTGAAGATTTAAATGTTTATGAAAATATTGCTTTAAGTTTAGAATTACAAAATAAGAAAGTTACAAATAATGATGTTGATGTTGTTTTAAAAAAAGTAGGGTTAGATGGTTTAGGAAAAAGAAAGATTAATGAGCTAAGTGGAGGACAAAAGCAACGAGTGGCTATTGCAAGAGCCATAATAAAAAATCCGTATGTTATTCTTTGTGATGAACCAACAGGGTCTTTAGATTCTGCTACCTCTAAAGAAATATTTTCTCTTTTAAAAGAAATATCATTAAATACATTAGTAATTGTTGTATCTCATGACCAAGAAGCTAGCGAAAAGTATGGTGATAGAATTATCGAATTGCAAGATGGAAAAATCATTTCTTCGTTATATAAAAATGAAATAACAAACAAGAAAAGAAAAATAGATGTTCATAAACATATGATGAGCATAAAAGCAAGATTTAAACTAGCTTTTATTAATTTAAAGAAAAAACCAATTCGTTTATTAGTATCATTATTACTCATTATTTCTTCTATTACACTTTTAGGCTTTTCATCTTCTATTTCTATAAATAAAAGAAATGAATCTCTTCTTGATGCTATGATGAAAGATAATATGTCCTATATTTCTTTAAATAAATATCAAGTTGGAAAAATGGAAGAAGATAGATACATACATCAGGTTAAAATGAATGATAGTGACATTTCTTTAATAAAGGAAAAAACTAAAATAACTGACTATAATATTATCTATCCGTTTTTTGAATCAGAAATTAAAAATTATCAAGAAAATCATATTCCTTTTTCTAACTATGAAATAAAAAAAATAAATGGTTTTGTCGAATTTAATCAAGATGACCTTTCCTTATATAATTTCTCATTATTAGAAGGCCATCTTCCTGAAACTGAGGACGAAGTATGTATTACTTACTACCAATATAGTTTATTCTACGTTTATGGATATCAAAGATTTGATAATATTATAACTTCTCCTAGCCAAAAAGATCTTCTAGGTCAAATTCTATATTTATATGATGAAGAAACAGCGACTGGAAAAGATTTTATTATTTCCGGTATTATTGACACTTCCTTAAACACGAATCGCTACAATGAAAAAAATCTAGAAAAAAATATTGTTTCCTCCAATGAATTTATTTTTATGATGGAAACGAGCCTTCATAATGTGGTTTATCTACAAAAAGGATATTACCAAAACCATTTCCAAAACAGAAATGTAAATGAATTATCTTCTTATACTAATTATGCTGAAATCAAAAACGATTCTTATGATCTTAGATTTTATAATATTAAAAGTATTGATGCTTTTAATAATAGAAAAATATACTTTTTCGATGATAAAGTTACTTTGCAAAATAATGAAATGGCTTTTCCTATTTCTTTAGTAATACCTTATTTTGATGAGGTATTCTCTACTTATGTTAAGAAATATGCCTTTACTATTTATGAGCAATACAAAGAATTATTAACTTCATATAATCCATCGTGGAGTTCTTATTTAGATTATTATGATTATTTAGTTGCTTCCTCTTATTGTGATGAAGAATATATCTTAATCACAAAAGATGAACTTATCACTAATGCAATTAGATCATATGATGAAAACTATAACATCTCTCTTTTATTGGATAAACTAACATTTAAAATAAATGGGTTACCATATTACCAAACTAAAAATATAAAGGTAACCGGTTTATATATAAACTCGTTGGAAGAGGAGCATCTTCTTATTACCGCCTCATCTTTCTTTAATGAAATAAAACAAGATTTAGGAAGTATTATATATGACTATAAATATATATCTACCCCATTTCTCAATTCAAAAAAAGAAAATCTTTCTTTAATAAATATTAATTTAGAAAAAATAAAAGAAGATAATCCTTCTTTTACTAAATATGATGAAGAAGAAATTTATCAATATTCTTATTTTGATTTTTCTAATGAATATACTTACTCATATGATGCTATAAATGGGACTTTATCTTCATTTAAAAATATATTTAGTTATATTGGTTTAGGACTAATATTATTCTCCTTAGTATTCATTTATTACTATTTTTCAGGAGTGATTTTAGAAAGCAAGAAAAACATTGGTATAGAAAGAGCAATGGGGGCAAAGAAAAAAGAAATATTTAGCATTTTCTTAATACAAAATATATTATTAATTCTTCTAATAATCTTTTTCTCTTCTATAAGTACATTATTCGTTATAAATCTAACAAATTCATATTTAATTACTAAGATATCTTCACTTATTTCAGTTATGAATTTTTCATATAAACCGATTCTTCTTATTTTATGTACATCAGTTTTAGCGGTGATAGGTGGAACAATTATTCCTCTTATTTCTATACTAAAAAAGAATGTAATTAATATACTAAATAAATGATTCTATAAATTAAAAGAGCCCATGAAAAACTTAATTTGTGGTGATTAATTCACAACTTTTAATTAAAAATGCTCGAGGAATCGAACCTGAGGCATTGATGATACAATAATGTTGGCCAAAATATTTTGAATCATATAATATATTATAACACGCATGACCTTTTTCCCTTTAAAAAAATTGATGTTTATAAAAGAATTTATTATAAATTTTCATTTTTTATTAACAAAAAA
>JALFBO010000126.1 GCA_022772105.1 Erysipelotrichaceae bacterium
AATCAACATCTTCACTTAATTTTACTATTATTTTTATTATCTTAACATTACTGAACACATCAACATCTTCTACATTTTCTAACTCTTGTATTTTTTCTTTAACAAGACTTATTTCTTTTTTTGTTAATTTATGTTTAGATATATCATCTAATCTAGTATTTTTTGTACTTGTAAATAATAAATTATAGATTAAAGCAATAATTACTATAAATAATAAAACAATACCACATATAACCCCTATTTTAATATTTTTTTTCTTATTCTTCATATTATACCTCATTAACAAACAAGAAGAATTATTTTTCTTCTTGTTCCAATTTTTTTAAAATTTCTTTTGTTACAATTATTGCTTTTTCTCTTACCATATTAGCAGATTTTTCAAGTACAGGTGTACCTTTCTCAATAGTATATTCAACTAAATCTTCTGCTTTTTGTTTAATCTCTTCTGCTTTTTTGCGTGCTATTTTCAAAGCCTTTTCTTTATCCATATCTTCTAATTCTTTAACGATATCATTAACTTTAGCTTCAATAGTATTTTTTAATTCTTCTTGATCAATATTTTTTACTTTAGTTAATAAATCATTTATTTTTCTCTTTAATTGCTCTCTATTTTCTTTACCATTATTTTTTGTAAGAAGCATTGCGGCAAAAGCTCCTACACCTGCTCCAAGTAAAAACTTAGAAACTCCACTTTTTTTATTCTTCGTCATTTTCATCTTTTCCTTTCTTTTTTTTAAATAAAATATTAATAAGGCTTGCTAATGAATTTACTATTTTATCGCTTATAGATGAAGCATAGTCAGTAGTTTTATCAATTATACTAAAAACTCCATCAACCTTATCCATCTTTTTATTTACATCATCAATGACACTATCTACTTTCTTTAATGTCTTTATTAATTTTATTCCTAATATACCAAAAATAATTACTAAAACTATTAACAAATTATATAAAACTATTAGTAAAAACTCATTTAGATCTATTGTCATTATTTATCATCTCCATCTTTATATAAAGTTGAATCTATAAAATCTAAGAAGTCATCTTCATCTAGTTCACTATTCTTTTTATTGTTTTCTTTTTCTTCTACTTCTTCTTTTTCATCTTCTAAATCTACATCAGAAGTATGTTTTTCTTTTTTGATTAATATTTCATCTAATTCTTTTCCAATATCATCTGTTAAGTCTGATAATAAATCATCATTTAAATCATTATCTTTATCACTTAATGTTGTATCTTTTTTATTATCTTCTTCATCTTTAAATAATATTGAATTTTTTCCAAATAAAGTATTTTCTAGTTCATCTTCTAATGTACCATAAGCTTTATTTCTTATAGAATCTATTGATGGCTCATTTTCTTCTTTATAAGATTTATTATCTGTATCATTTCTTTCAACAATATCTTCTTTATGATAATTCTTATCTAAAACACCATATACAGGAGATATTATTGGAGTTGGCTTAAATACCTTCTTCTCTTCTTCATATTTCAAAGGACTATTACCAGAATAAAACTCTTTTTGTTTAACTACTCTTTTTTCTTCCACTACTTCTTTTTTTGGTTCCTCTTTTGGTTCAATTATATTTAAATCTTTAAAATCATTATCATCAAAGAATACTGGGGTATTTAGTTTTTGTGTATCTTCAAATTTAAAGTTCTCAACTACTTCTTCTTCAAATTTATCTTCTTTAGTATTTGGAGATTCTATTGGTACATGAGTAACTTCTTTTTTAATTTTTTCTACTTTAACCTCATCCTCAACTTCTTCTGTAAACATGTTCTTTACTTTTTCAAAAAATTTCATATGTCACCTATCCTCTTTCATTTCATTTTCTGATTCTAGTTTAAATTTTTCACTATCTGATTTTGAATTATAATTATTATATTTTCCAGTCTTATTTATGAAGTAATCATCTTCTAACATAAGTTTTACAATATCATAATTATATTTTATTGTAGATAATATATAAGAAGAATTTAATATTGTATCATTTAATTTTTCTTTAGGTACAACTGCTTCTATCAAAGCATAATTATAGAAAAACTCTATATAATATAACTCATCTTTCTCAAGTAT
>JALFBO010000145.1 GCA_022772105.1 Erysipelotrichaceae bacterium
AATCTATTTGATTCTGAATCACAAATTGTTCGTATTGATATGTCTGAGTATATGGAAAAATTTTCTGTTTCTCGTCTAGTAGGTGCCCCTCCTGGATATGTAGGATATGAAGAAGGTGGCCAATTAACGGAAGCTGTTAGAAGAAAACCTTATTCTATTGTCTTACTAGATGAAATTGAAAAAGCTCATCCAGATGTATTCAAGATTCTTTTACAAGTGCTAGACGATCGTAGATTAACTGATTCTCAAGGAAGAATTGTCGATTTTAAGAATACCATTTTGATTATGACTAGTAACATTGGTTCACAATATTTACTAGAAGGTAATACAAAAGAAAATATCGACTTAGTGAAAGAAGAATTAAAACAACACTTTAAACCAGAATTCTTAAATAGAATAGATGATATAATCTTCTTTAATTCCTTAGATAATTCCGTTGTTAAAAAGATTGCACTTAAATTTATTAATGAACTTGAAGAAAGACTTGCTAAACAACAAATCACTCTTGAAGTATCTCCAAGTGCTCTAAATCAAATCGTGGAGCAAGGTTTTGATAAGATATATGGTGCTCGTCCATTAAAACGTTATATCCAAAAAGAGATAGAAACACCACTAGCTCGTAAGATTATTGAAACCACAATTCATGAAAAATCTCATGTGTTAGTTGACTTTGAAAATAATTCATTTGTTTTTAAGGTATAACTATATAAAAGAACTTCGTTATTTGTCCCCTCTTTTAAACGAAGTTCTTTATTTTTTGTCTTGTTTTCTTTTTTAAAGAAATATTAAATAAAATATGGTATCATTATAGAGATTAGAAGAGGTAATGTTATGTTAAATATTGGATGTCACGTATCTTCGTCAAAAGGATATGTTCAAATGTTAAAAGATACTTTATATATTGGAGGAAATACTTTTGCTTGGTTCACTCGTAATCCTCGTGGAGGACAAGCAAAAGCAGTTGATCCTGTCGATTTAGAAAAATTTATTGCTTTAGCACAAGAAAATAATTTCACTTATCTTGTTGCTCATGCTCCTTATACTTTAAATTTGTGTTCATTAGATCCTAGTACACGTGATTTTGCTATTCGCACATTTAAAGATGATTTAAGAATTTTACAAAATGTTCCTTCTTCTTTTTATAATTTCCATCCAGGAAGTCACGTGGGACAAGGAGAAGATAAGGGAATTTCATTAATCGTTGATGCTTTGAATGAGATTTTAAGTGAAGAACAAAACACTATCGTTTTACTTGAGACTATGGCGGGTAAAGGATCAGAAGTAGGAAGAAATTTTTATGAAATTAAAAGAATTATCGATGGTGTCAAATTAAAAGATCATATTGGAGTATGTATAGATACATGTCATCTTCATGATGGAGGATATAATGTTGTTTCTGATTTTGATGGTGTTTTAGATGAATTTGATAGAATTATCGGTTTAGATAAATTAAAAGCTGTTCATCTAAATGATTCTAAAAATGTACAAGGTTCCCATAAAGATCGTCACGAATGTATTGGAAAAGGATGCATTGGTCTAGAGGCCTTAGTTAAAGTGATTAATAATCCACGTTTACAAGGAAAGCCATTTATTTTAGAAACTCCTAATGAACTTGATGGTTATAAGGAAGAGATTGCTTTATTAAAATCTCTTTATACGGGTAAGTAAAATGCAAAGATATTTTGTTGACAAAAAAGAAAATGGTTCCTTTATATTGAGCCAAGAACAAGCTCATCATATCTTACGTGTCATGAGAATGAATGTGAAAGATGAGATCACTATATGCTATAACGAAGAAGTTTATTTATGTGAAATTACATCCACTTCACCACTTACTGTTCAAGAAAAAGAAAAATTACACGAAGATCATGAATTAAAAAACAATGTCACTTTATTTTATTGTTTACCAAAAGGGGATAAATTAGATTTAGTAATTCAAAAAGCAAGTGAATTAGGGGTAAGTGAAATTGTTTTAGTTCAATCGAAGTGGTGTGTTTGTAAATATAAAAAAGAAGACTATCCAAAAAAAGTAGAACGATTTAATAAAATAGCTTTAGAAGCTTGTGAACAATCAAAAAGAAATAAGAAAGTTATTATCAAAGATATTATTGATTTTAAAGAGATAAAGAATTATGATTTTGACCATAAGTTTATCGCTTATGAAAAAGAGAAAGATTTATCTTTCTTTGATAAACTAACGCGCATTAATAAGAATGAATCCATTGCCGTTTTAGTGGGCTCAGAAGGTGGATTTACTCAAGAAGAAGTGTCTTATGCAAGTGAAAATGGCTTTTATTCTATTTCTTTAGGAAAAAGAATATTAAGAAGTGAAACAGCCGCGATATATGTATTAAGTGTTATTGCTTTTATGAATGAAAGGAATGATTAAATTATGGGGAAAATGCCTTTATTTAGCTTTTTAAACAAAAAAACGTTAAATAAATATGAAAAGACAGAAGAATATCAGTTTTATATGAAAAATAAAGAATATCTTTTGCCTCTTAATTTTCATTATCATTTAGTATTTTCCGAAAATAATGCTTTTAAAATTATCCAAGCTAATATTCTTATCAAAGCGATGATGAACAAAGAGATATATGATGAAACGTTAAAAAGTAGTCAAGATGAACTTTTAACCATTATCGATGGTAGAAATGAATATTTAAAAAATAAGATTTGGAAAGCACTAGATGAGAATCAAGCTATCTATTTTGAAAAAGATGCAACGCGTATTTATCTTCCTATTTATTCGCGTGCTATGAACTTAATTTATAACGATGATCCAATTAAATTGTTAGAATATCCATACACAGAAATTGTCAAAGATGCCCGCTCCTCATGCATTGATTTATTTGATTTATATAACTATGACTTGTATGCTTCTGCCTTTACTCATCTTATTAAGATTAAAGAAGATAAAACATCATGTGCATTCTATCATCCTGATTTTGAAACCATCTTTATCATTAACGATCAAGGAAGACTTGACATTGCTATTCCTCTTTTTGATAAATATTTAAAAGAAAGAGACCATCATCTTCTTATGAAACGTGTAGCCAATGTCGTTGATGATTTCTATTCAAATGAAAGAAAGAAATTTGTTCGCTCTTTACGTGATAATGGCCTCATATCTTCTAAGATGTGTTCCATATTATTACGAAAAGAATCAATTAGATCAATAAGAAGAACCAAAGTAGCGCTAAAAGGAAAATCTATCGATGAAATACTATAAAACTCACACGCTTGGTTGTAAGGTAAATACTTATGAAACACAAGCAATTAAAGAATTATTAAATAAAAATGGTTATGAAGAATCACTAGAGGATAACCCTTTATGTGATGTATATATTATTAACACATGTGCTGTTACATCAATTGGGGAACAAAAGTCACGTCAAAAGATTAGAAGTGCAATTAAAAAATATCCAGGAAGTGTTATCGTCGTTATGGGGTGTTATTCTCAACTTCATAGTGAAGAGGTACAAGAAATTGAAGGAACATCAATAATCATTGGTACCCAAGATAGAAAAAGAATTGTTGAACTTCTTGACGAGTATTTTAAAAATGAAGAACAAATTAATATCGTGAGCAAGAATACGCGTCAAAGAACCTATGAATGTTTAGATATATCCTCCTATCAAGAGAACACTAGAGCTTTTTTAAAGATTCAAGATGGATGCAATAATTTTTGTTCCTATTGTATCATCCCTTATACTAGAGGTAATTTTAGATCACGCCCTAAAGAAGATGTGTTAAATGAAGTTAAGCGTCTTGTGGATAATGGCTTTAAGGAGATTGTGTTGACAGGAATTGATACTTCTTCTTATGGAAAGGATTTAGAAAATTACACATTTGATGACTTATTAAAAGATATTCTTATCACCGCACCTTCACTTAAAAGGCTAAGGATTTCATCTATTGAAGAAAGTTGTCTAAGCGATGAATTTATTTCTTTATTACAAACTTCACCAGTCATTGCTCATCATTTGCATCTTCCTCTTCAAAGTGGCTCTAAAACAGTGCTTGAAAGAATGAAAAGAAAATATACTAAAGAGGAATTTTATTCAACAATAAAAAAGATTAAAGAAGCAGTTCCTGATATGGCCTTTGCTTGTGATGTTATTGTGGGCTTCCCAGGAGAAAGCGAAGAAGAATTTAATGAAACCTGCGAATTTATAAAAAAATGTGGATTTGCTTATCTTCATGTTTTCCCTTATTCAAAAAGACCAGGTACACCAGCTAGTGTGATGAAAGATCAAGTTGATCCAAAAATTAAAAAGGAAAGAACATCAAAATTAATTGCTCTTGGTGAAGAATTAAAAAGAAATTATGAAGTTCAATTCGAAGGTAAAGAAGTAGATGTATTAATTGAAACATTTGATGAAAAGAAACAAATGTATAAAGGTTATTCATCTAACTATTTAGAGGTATATGTAAAGTCAGATATTGATATATGTGGTCAATATATTAGAACTATATATCATCGTTATTAAGAACAAGAAATCGTAAACTATTTAATGGAAAAATAGACATTTCTAATATAAACAATCACAAAGGTTAAAAAATCAATTTGTTTTAAAAAAAGGTTGACAGTCTACAATATTTCTTATAAAATAATCATCGTGTCAAATATGCGACTTAGGAGGTGTGAAAAATGGCAGTACCAGCAAGAAGAACATCTAAAACAACAAAAAGAATGCGTAGAACACATTTTAAATTAAACGTTACAGGTTTAGTAAAATGTAGCAATTGTGGAGCAACAATCTCTTCACACCGCGTTTGCCCAGAATGTGGTTATTACGATAACAAACCAGTTGTTGATGTTAAAAGTAAATAAGAATTAAAGAATAAAGAGGAGCAATCCTCTTTTTTTGTTATATAAAAGTATGTATCTAGTCAAAATTAAATATAAATGATATAATTATTTAGCGAAGGAGAAAAAGAAAATGAATTACGCAAAATATATTGATCACACCTTATTAAAACCTGATTGTAAAGACGAAAATATTGAAAAATTATGTAGTGAAGCACGTAACTATGGCTTTAAATCAGTATGTATTAACCCTTCATATATTCCTCTTTGTAAAAAACTTTTAGAGGGTAGTGATGTTTTAGTATGTACAGTAGTTGGCTTTCCTTTAGGAGCAACAAGCACATATTCTAAAGTGGAGGAAACTAAAAAAGCAGTGGATGATGGTGCTGATGAAATTGATATGGTCATCAATATTTCTCGCTTAAAAGAGAAGGATGATGCATATACATTAAACGAAATTAAAGCTATTAAACAAGCTTGCCAAGGAAGAACTTTAAAGGTGATTATAGAAACTTGTTTATTGAGCGAAGAAGAAAAGGTTAGAGCGTGCTTACTAGCTAAAGAAGCGGGTGCTGACTTTGTTAAAACATCTACTGGTTTTTCAACAGGTGGAGCAACAAAAGAAGATATTGCTTTGATGAGAAAAACAGTTGGGCCAGATATGGGAGTTAAAGCATCTGGAGGAGTAAGAGACGCACAAGGATTCATGGATATGGTGAATGCGGGAGCAACAAGAATTGGAGCATCTGCCGGAATTAAAATCATGGAAGAACTTAATAAAAAAGCTTAAAAATTGTGATAAATTATTTAAAAGATTGGTTTTACAAAAAACTGATCTTTTTTTTGAATAAAAATGTAAAAAAGAAAAATAATAATATTGTAAGCAAGGTTAACCTAGCAAAAAGAGTAATATTCATTGTCCCTCGCAATACTACTCTTGCCTTGCTTGCATACAAAGACTTTAAGTATGTAGTGGAATATGAAAATATTTTCATAGTGTAAATTGACTTTGAAAATCCTTTCATTTATAATGAAATTACGTGCTTGAAGTCACTTTCTACAGGAGAGTGATACGATGCGAAAACTAGCTTGTGCACTCGGAACGGGTATGTTAATTTCATTTCTTCTTGTAAAAAAGAAGAAACCATGTTGTTCAACAATAACTTCTTCCTCGAGTGAAACAACTTCTTCAGGTGGTCTTGATTACTTTTCTAAGATTAGTGATGGACTAGATTTCATTGAAAATAAGATCGATGAACTCGATTTAGAGTCAGTGAAACAAAAAACAAAAAGTCAGATACAATCAATTAAAGAAAAGATAACTGAATTAAGATCTTCATAAAGAAATCACATCCAAAAGCGCGGCTAGGCGCTTTTTGTGCTTTGAGGAGGTTTATATGGGAGTATATAAGGATAGAGTTACAATCTATGAGGTAGCAAAAGCTGCGGGAGTTTCTCTTGCTACTGTTTCAAGAGTCATCAATAATCAAACTAACGTAACACCAGAAACTAAGAAGAAAGTTGAAGATACCATCGCTCGTCTTGGTTATAAACCTAATGCTCTTGCTCAAGGACTTGCAACAAACAGAACTACAAATATCGGTATTATTATTCCAGATACTAATTATGTTCATATTGCTAATCTTCTATCAGGAATGATTGATATTGGAAAGATTTATGGATATCAAACTACTTTATTTGTTACTAAACACTCTAAAGAAGACGCAAAAGATATTATTGGTAAATTGATTACTTCCCATGTTGATGGAGCTTTAGTATTTGATGATCAATTACCTCTTGAGGATATTTTACGTATTACTAATTACAACGTACCACTTGTTGCAATTGGTCATAAACTAATAGGAGAAAAAGCAGCTTCCATTTATCTAAATTTTGAAGATTCATTAAAGAAATTAATCTTAGATCATTTCTCTAAAGTACAAGATTCGATTCAATTTTTACATCTACCAAATTCAGGTAACTTGATGGATCAACTTGAAAGAGTTGCAATAGAAACAGCACCTGAAGGAAAATGCGAAATTTTAAATTGTTCCGATTCATATCATGAAACTTATACTCAATTTGTTTCTTATTTTAAGAAGGTAAATCACGGCATATTTATTTGTCCTCGTGATTCACTTGCTTGTGCTATTCAAAACGCCGCGATTGATATTGGATTAAAAGTGCCAGAACAAGTCCAAGTAGTTTCCATTATTGGTACAAAATATTCTTCTATTGCTCGTCCTACTATTTCTTCTTTCGATCTAGATATGTATCAAGTAGGAGCTCGTGCAATGAGAATGGTTACTAAATTATTAAAAGGTGAATTAGAAAATAAAGAATTTACCTTTACTTCATCTTACGTCTTAAGAGCGTCAACAAAGGAATAGTATGGGAAAGAAAATAGAAAGTAAAAGAATCATAGTCCTTTTGACTATCGCCTATATTTTTGCGCTTGTTGGTACGGTTTTAATTGTAATCTATTTTGCTAAAAACGGTATGAAAACAGACATAAAAGAAATAAATTACTTGCTTGATTCAGGTGTGATTTGTGGAGGAATATTTTTAATATTAAAGGGAATTTCCGATAACATTAAGTCTTATCTAGTTCCTGTTAGAGATCGTCATTTTATGTGGGTTTATGCTCGAATTTGGTTAGGAGTAGGAATATTACTTTGTATCGGAGGGCTCGTCTCTTTAATTATTCATATAGTGGCATAAAAATCTGAGGAATCCTATTTGATTATAAGGATTTTTTTTCATATATAGATAATAATTCTTTTGTTACAACTTTGTAACTTATTGTATAATATAGATAATCAAAAAAAGGAGAATTTCATATGAGTTTAAGAGCTTATAATCACACAGTATCAATCATTACCAAAAAAGAAGAATCTAGAATATTTGCATGTACTATCGCTTGGATGTGCCAAGTGGGTTATGAAGAAGTAATAGGATTAATTGGAGAACAATCTTCAACAGGAAAAAGATTAAAAAAGGGAGATAAGGTTGCTATAAATGTTTGTAGTAAACAAATGAAGGATTTCGCTTTATTTGTCGGTTCTACTTCATCGCAAGAAGTTGATAAATTTGCCTCTTATCCTTATTACCAAAAAGATGATTTTATCACTTTAAAAGAAAGTAAAGTAATTATGCTTTGCCAAGTGAAAGACATATTGCATTTAGAAGGTATTGAAGACGATAATTTAGTATATTTCAAAGTTGAAGAATATCAAGTTAATGAAGACGCGGATTATCTTTTAATGAGCGATATGGACTAGAGGAACATGTATGTTTGATTTTTCTTTAATAAAAAAAGACAGTATCATCATTACTCCTTTAGAAGTTAAGCAAGAGATCATTAAAGAAAAGGAAAAAATTAATCCTTCTTTTTCTATTAAGATATTATCAAAAGAGGATGTTATAGAAGGAAGCTATTTTAAAAAGAGCATTGAAGCGCTTTGGTATTTACATCAAAAAGGTTATTCGTTAGCTAGTGCAGAAGAAATAGTTTCTTCTTTACAAGGAATTAAAGGAGGAAGTGAAAAACTTAATCTTTTAAAGAGCATTTATGATGAGTTATTTTCTTGTTATTTACTTGAATTTAATCCTTATTTTAAATATTTATTTGTTAATAAGGATGTTTTTATCTACCGTTATTCATCGTTAGATAAGGAACTTTTAAATGCTTTAAATAAGATTGATGTTACTCCAACATTTTTAACTGATATTAATAAGGAATATGAACATAAAGTAATTTCATTTAATAATATCGATGAAGAGTTAGATTATGTGTTTGCTTCCATTGGTAGTTTACTAAATGAAGGTATAGATATTAATAAAATAAAGATGTTTACGCCTCCTAGTGAATATACTTTACCACTTAAAAAGTATTCTTATAAACACCATATACCTTTGGAAAATAAAGAGAATATAAGTTTATATTCTTCACCAATATGTACATTATTTATTTCTTTATTAAAGGATTACGAAAAAGAAGAAGCTTTTAATAAAATATGTGAAATGTATCAAGATGATCCTTACCAAGCAAAGGAAAGAATGGTTACTATCATAAGTGAAATTAATTAACTTA
>JALFBO010000155.1 GCA_022772105.1 Erysipelotrichaceae bacterium
TGATGAAGGAAACTTTTCCTTATCGTATGCTCTTGGTGGTATGACTTATGGAACAAATCCGATAAACGTTGCTGGAGCATATGCCCTTTTAATTAATAAGGGATGTTACAATAAGGCAACAACCATCAAATCCATAAAACGTTTAGATACAAATCAAATCATCTATACTCATCAAATAGAAGACAAGCAAATCATTTCAGAAGAAAGTGCCTCTATGATGAGCGATATCTTACAAAATGTAATTAATAAGAACTATTATTCGATTCAAGAAGCAAAACCAAGTAGCGTAATAATCGGTGGAAAAACAGGAACTAATCCCTATTACTATGAAACATGTAAAAAATATGGTTACCCTATAAACTCTGATAAAGATATTTGGTTCAGTGGTTTTTCATCTTCTTTTGTAACAACTATATGGTCAGGTTATAAAACACCTACACAAGGTGAAAAAGCATATTTTAAGTCAGGAAGTAAAGATAGAAAAGTTAGCAAAAAAATCTTTAAAAAATTGATGGAAACAGTATGTTTGAAAAATGAGGAATTTGAAATTCCTCCTTCTTTAAAAAAAGTAAAAGTAGTAAAAGGAACAGGAGGTCAATTCGCTCCCAATCCTTTAATTGATGACTTTTATTGTGAATATATTCTTCTTCCTAAAAATCAATATGTAGCCACTTTACCTTACCCTGAATTTGAAGAGATTTCTTCATTAAATATGATTTTACTTAATAATGAAATAAATATTATTTTTCCTTCTTCATATTTAAAAAATGAATTATATGAAAACATATTTGGAAAGCAAGGATATAAAATAAAAGTAACATCTCCAAGTGGAAATATTACTTCATATTTTATAACTTCTAATAACTTTCTATATCAATTTGAAGAGGAAGGAAATTACACTTTTGAAATAGTAGCTTCTTTTGAAACATCCACGTTTAAGAGTTCTCCTTACTCCTTCTCCTTTTTGTATCGACAATAAGCCTTTAATTTGCAAGACGAACAAGAAGGATTAATAGCTTTACAAAAATATCTTCCAAAATGAATAAATTGATGATGGCTCTTAATATATCTTTCTTGAGGAAACAACTTCTTTAATTTCATTTCCACTTGATATGGTGTGTCATTTAAAAATGCCAATTTAAGACGTTTAGACACTCTTTCTACATGAGTATCCACGGCAAATTCAGGAAGAGAAAATAGTTCCGCTCGAACTACATTAGCGGTCTTTCTTCCCACTCCTGGTAACTTCATTAGCTCTTCCTTACTAGAAGGGACAACCTCGTTATAATCTTTTACTAAACGAGTAGCTATTTCTTTTACATTTTTGGCTTTATTATGTGCTAAGCCAAGATGTTTAATATCTTTGTATATATCTTCTTCACTTGCTTCTTTAAGCGCTTTTAAAGAAGGAAAATCTTTAAATAGTCTTTCGGTAACTTTATTAACAGCTTTATCGGTAGTTTGAGCCGATAACATGACCGCGATAACTAATTCATAGTCCTTGCTATAATTAAGTTCACAATGAGCAGAAGGGAAAAGTTCATCCATAAAAGTGATGATATCATCTATCTTTTTTTCTTTATTTGTCATCTTTTTTACCTAACATATCAATGGTTTTATCTAGCGGTGTTTTCCAAGTGGAAGAAGCAGAAGAATACCCTTCTTTAGCAATATCTTTTTCGGACAATTTCTTAATGATCAATCTATCGATGGCACGTAAAGTCACCTTGGAACTTTTTGCCTTACATTCATCTAAACAAAGAAGAATTAATTCTTCACTAACACCTTGGCTGACCCATTCTTTAATCTTTTCAAACTCAAGAGGCGCTAAAGTGCGTCCTAAAGAACTTTCAAATTTAGAATAGATATTTTCTATTGCTTTTTCTTTTTCTTCATCAATTGTAATTTTACTTTCTTTTATAAATTGTCTAGCTACATAGGAAGCAATCTTTTCAAGAGTTGGTTGAATCGAAGTAATAATGGTTTTTCCTTTAGAATCATAAGATAAATAGCCTTTATTTAATAAGGTTACTAATTCTTCATCTAATGTTTTTACATCATATGTCATCTTTAAAGCTAATACATCCGCGGTTATTAGCATTGGTTGTTCTTTTAAGATATTATCGCATACTAAAAGGACCGCTAAATCCATTTCGTTTAAGCCTAAAGCCTTATATGCATCCACTAAAACAAAACGATAATCTAAACTTTGAATTTTCATATTAACCATATTACTACCTACTTTCTACAAACATTTTTAAATACTCTTAAAAAGTTTTCATAAAAGATTTTCTTTATCTCTTTTAAAGCAAACCCTCTTTTTAATAATGCTTCTTTTAATTTATTTATGCAAGAGGCATTTTCCATTCCTTTAGGAGTTCCTATCCCATCGAAATCAGATCCTAAACTTATAACATCAATGCCAGCTAAATTCTTTATATACACAATATGAGAAACTATATCTTCGATTTGATCTTCTTGGGAAGAAGAAACAAAGATTGGACAATAATTAATTCCCATTACTCCACCATTCTCTTTTAATTTTAAAATCATATCATCGGTTAAATTTCTAACTACTCCTTGAACACTTCTAGCATTAGAATGAGAAGCAACTATTGGCGCCTTTGAATATTTGATTACATCATAAAATCCTGCATCAGAAAGATGAGATACATCAATAATCATACCAAGTTCATTCATTTTCTTTACGACACTAATCCCAAAAGGAGTAAGTCCATCTTTTGTATTTGGTGTATATAGATCCGCTCCTCCTTCATTATAGAAGATATTAGGATAACCAATTTCATTAGGAAAATTCCATGTGAGTGTCATCATTCTTACACCACATTGATATAGATATTCTAAATTAGATAATGATCCTTCAATAATTCCACCCTCTTCCACAGTAAGGAGTGCAGATAATTTATGTTGTGATTTATTATTAAGGAATTCTTGATAAGATGTAATTTGCGAAATCAAATTCTTATTCATCTCCATCTGTGAAAGAAAATACTTATAAGAATCTTTAAATCTATCTAATAAATGACCTTTAGATAGATTATGGAAAATAGCAAAGCATTGAAGGGAATACTGACCTTTAAATAATTTAAATATATCGATATGACAATCATTTTTTAGTAGTGGTTTATTCTTACTTTCAAGCAATGTAATAGTATCACAATGCATATCGATAACATTATTTCTATAAGAAGAAAAATTCTCTTCTATAGGTAATACATCATCTATATGGAATTCTTTGAGTAAGGTTAAACTTTGTTTATAATTATCCTTCTTCATTTTCTCTAATTCATTAATACACTTACAAAAATTAATCTTTTGTAGAAGGAATCTCTTTTCAAATATAGCTTTTTTAAGTTCCTCTTCTACTATAAATGATAGTGATGAAGCAAATCTAATAGCGCGTAAAATGCGTAGAGGATCCTCCTCTAGACGAAGAAAAGGATTTCCTATCATTCTAATAACCTTTTCTTTTAAATCGCGTTGACCATTAACAAAATCAATTATAGTTCCATCTTCATTTATATATAAAGCATTGATAGTAAAATCTCTACGAGGATAATCTTTTCTAATATCGCTCACATAATTTACAACACTAGGATGACGATAATCCTCATACTTTCCTTCTTCACGAAGTGTTGTTATATCTACTTTATTACCTTCAAAAGAAAGTGTAACACTTCCTGAATTAAAAGACTTATCTTTTACATCTAAAAAAGAAGCCATTTGCTCAGGAGTTGCAGAGGTAACAAAATCAAAATCAAATATTTCTTTTCCAAGCAAAAAATCTCTAGTAGTTCCTCCAACCATATATAAAGAATAGCCATTTTCTACGAATAAGTTATTTAATCTCTTATAGACTTTTGGTAATTCGCTCATAATTTATTCTCCTGATTTATGACTTTCATTTTATCATAGAATCGATGAAATTAAATTATTTTGTTGACAATATAGTAGTTTTACTTTATATTTATTAATGCAATAGGAA